>JAWXCD010000081.1:0-17433 GCA_034440535.1 Verrucomicrobiota bacterium
GAAGAATCCCAAAGGGATTCCGTCGAACAGCCCAGGGTTGCTCGTCCTCGAGAAACCCTGGGTAAAACCCGGCTCACGCACAACCCCAAAGGGGTTGCGTCAAAAGATTGCACCTGCAATTAACCTCATTGAAATAACGCGGTCCGCTCGAAATTTGATAAGTTACGTTCTGTTTGACGGATTAAACTAGCTACCGCTCACCCGCCTCCAATCTCCTCCCTCGAGTGGTCCTCAGCGCTTCAAATACTTTACCAACTGAGCAAGAGCCAAGCCTCGGTGGCTGATCCTGTTTTTAACTTCTTGGCCGAGCTCAGAAAAGGTTTGATCATGTCCGTTCGGGATGAACAACGGATCGTAACCGAACCCGGCCTTTCCTTTTTGCTCCTCAATGATATGCCCCGGACACAGGCCTTCGAAGGTTTGGACGAGTGCCCCGGAACGAGCCAAGGCGATAACGCACTTAAATCGGGCAGTGGAAGGTTTTCCTGCAGCGCGCGCCAATGAAAGTTCACGCAAAAGCTTCTGATTATTCCTTTCGGAAACATTTTCCCCTGGCTTCGTCTCATCCGCTGCATACCGAGCCGAAAGAACGCCGGGGCAACCATCGAGCGCGTCCACTTCTAACCCTGTATCATCTGCTAAAACAAAATCGTAAGAATAGGCGGCTTCCATTAACGCATTCGATATTTCGACAGCCTTTTTGATCGCGTTTCCTTCAATCGTCCCCGCATCCTCAATCACCTCAGGGACAGCTGGGACTTCACTTAATGATAAAATTTCGATCATGGGCAGGAATCCATGAATGATATCACTTATCTCCCCAAGTTTATGCGCGTTCCCTGTAGCGATTACAATTTTCATGAATGAGAAACTACCCTACCAATCCAGTGCCTGAACAGGCGAAAAACATATCTTATTCTAATCCCGCATTCCCCTTACTTCTTATACCCTACCCCACGAACTGCTCCTGTCACTTTCATCGTTTAACTCCGGAGTGCGTCGATGGGGTTTAACTTTGAGGCTTCTATAGCTGGCCACATACCGAAGAGGACGCCCGTTGCCGCGCTGAACCCGAAAGCTAGGAGGATGGACCAGACCGACAGGTGCATTTCCCAATGTGCGAATGTGGACAAGAGGTAGTTGATTCCTATCCCAAATATGATCCCAAAAAAGCCGCCCACAATACTGGTCACAATGGCTTCAATCAAAAATTGAAGTAGTAGCTCTTTCCGTGTTGCCCCGAGCGCTTTCCTCAAACCAATTTCGCGGGTTCGTTCAGTCACTGAAACAAGCATGATATTCATGATCCCAATACCCGCAACGAGTAGTGATATGGATGACACTCCAAGCAGCAAGTTGCTCATTGTGCGACTCGATTCATTAACAGCCTGGCGCACTTGTTGAGAGTCATCTATGAAATACGAACCCTTGTCAGGCTTCAGGTTGGGATAAGTCGATTTAAATGCGTTTTGGAGGTTGTCCCCGGCTTGCGGGAGGCTCTCCTCTTCAGCGAACTGTACAAAAAGCATGCGCAGGTAGGGCGTTTTGTTAATCCTTTGCATGAATGTGGTTAATGGAATGTACGCCACGTTATCGCGATCGCCGTATAAGGAGAACCCCTTCTCTGGCAACACTCCGATAATCGTAAAATCCATACGATTGAGTTTTACCTGACGACCCACGGGGTTCTCACCTTCAGGAAATAAATTGTTGGCAATGGTCCTACCAATCACCACCACATTGTTTTTACTTTTGAGATCTTCTTGGGAAATAAACCGACCTTGGAGAGGTTCTGAAGTGTAATAAATCTCGGCGAACTCACGGGTCGTTCCAATGAGCGGGCATTGCCATTTTTTATTCCCTACACTCAACGCGCCATTCCCATCGCTGTATAAAGCGACTTTCTCGATCCCTTTAACCTTCTCTTTCAGCATGTCGGCATCAGAGACTGTTAAACGTGCTATTCCTTGGGGCCTGATGACCACCACATTTTTCCCCAGCGCCTCCAATTGCTTTTTTATTTCACGACCTGCGCTCCCGACAAGTGCGAGCATGGATACCACCACAGCTAGCCCAATAATTATTCCGATCATCGACAAGGCTGAACTGACCTTATTCATTAACAACGATCGGACGGCTTCCCTTGCATGAGTCATCAACCTAAAAACCCCATCCCTCCACTTTCCTTTTGAAGGTGTCATCACAGGTTTCGGGAACACCAACTTTTCAATGGGCGGAGGGGTATTCACGTCATCGGAAACAATCCGACCGTCGCGCATGCGGATGATTCTCGAAGCATGGAGAGACACGTCATCCTCGTGCGTGATGACCACGACGGTGTACCCGGTGTCGTGTAAGGAGCGCAGGACAGACATCACTTGGTCTTGGCTCGTCGAATCAAGGTTACCTGTAGGTTCGTCCGCGAGAATGATATCTGGATCATTGACGAGTGCCCGGGCAATGGCCACTCGTTGTTGTTGACCACCAGATAATTCGTTCGGGTTATGGTCGGCCCTTGAATCAATGCCCATCGTTTTTAGCAGAACATCAATCCGCCCAGAATTCTCAGAAGCATCCGCATACAATAACGGCAACGCCACGTTTTCGCGGACGCTCGAATGATCAAGCAAGTGAAAATCCTGGAAAACAAAACCAATACACGAAGAACGCAATCTCGCCAGTTCATCGTCTACCAAACTCTCAATATGTCTATTTTTGAGGAGGCACTTGCCAGAGGTAGGCACATCCAACATTCCAAGCAGATTCATGAGCGTGGTTTTGCCCGAACCCGAAGGCCCCATGATGGCCACAAACTCACCTTTTCGAATCTGTAAATTAACCGGATGCAACGCCACTACAAGGGTTTCACCCGTCTCGTAAGTTTTACCCACCTCAATAAGTTCGATCACGGGCGCGGTACTCATGAATTATTCGTACCTCAAAGCCTGAATGGGATTAAGTGAAGCTGCCCTACTCGCTGGCCACAACCCAAACACGAGTCCAACTACAAGCGAAAAACCCATGGCAAGTGCCACAACGCCAATATCCACCGTCATAGTCCAGCCCATGATATAGATAAAAGCGCCTATTAAAACTCCTCCAAGCAGCAGTCCTGCTAATCCGCCCAAAAAACTAATGGCGACAGCTTCAAAAAGAAACTGAACCAAGATATCTTTATTTTTAGCGCCCATCGCCTTCCGCAGCCCAATTTCGCGTGTGCGCTGTTTTACGGATATGAGCATCATATTCATGATTCCTATGCCCCCGACAAGCAATGACAACCCTGCTATCATCACGAGGAGCACAGACATGGTCTGCATCGATTTTGATAGGGTGTTTTTATATTCAGCCATGTCCCGAATCTGAAAACTATTGTGCCTATGAGGAGGAAGCCGACGCGCATTGATCATCCATTTCTCCAATGCCATTTTTGTTTCTTCTATCACATCTGCAGAGGACGCTTCCATGACAATCCTGTTAATTTCCATTCCGCCAAGCCTTGTTAGACCAGTTGAGATCGGAATGATCACAGTTTTGTCACGGTCCCATCCTCCTACAAATCCCTTTGGCGGAAGTACACCAACAACCAAAAACTCTTGCCTCCCAATCTTAAGTATTTTGCCAATAGGATTTTCCTTGGAAAAGATTTCTTCAACCACCGTCCGTCCAACCACTGCCACCCTTGCACTCTTGTCAGTATCGATCTGATTGATAAACCGGCCATCTGGTGGCGTGTCCTTATAATAGATATCGGAATACGATTGGGTCGTTCCGTTCACATGCGGAGTCGACTTGCGTCCTTGATAGGACACCGACATCTCTCCATAACCCATAGGCGCTGCGAATTTAATCGTTTTTATGTCCTCGAGAATTCTCTGGGCATCCTCCTTATAAAGCTTTGTGCGATACTGCTGGCCGCTGGCATTAAACTTACCTCTCGGACTCAAAACGAGAGTGTTCGATCCGAGAACAGTCATTTGCTCTTCCATGTCCCTTCGCGCGCCCATCGCCAACGCAAGCATCGTCATCACTGCGGCAACGCCAATCACGATTCCCAACATTGTGAGGGTGGCTTTCATTTTATGCGCAAGGAGGGCTGTCACAGCCTCATGACAATAATGTCTGATGAACTCAAACCCTTTACGCCACATCGAAATCGGCATCCCCTTTATAGAATACTTACGTTGAAGCTCCAATATTGAACCCCTCGTTTCCCCAGATTTCCCATCCATTCCTTCAGCTTGATGCTGACGCCCATCTAGCTGCCGCGTTTCATCTTTGATCACCAACCCGTCTTTCATCGTGATTATTCTATCCGCATAGACAGCCACTTCCTCCTCGTGAGTGACCACAACAATCGTGAGTCCCCCGTGGTTTAACTCCTTAAGTAACCCCATGATTTGATCTTGAGTATGAGTATCGAGATTTCCTGTCGGTTCGTCGGCCAGAATGAGCGAAGGAGAGTTTACCAACGCTCGCGCAATCGCCACACGCTGCTGTTGTCCCCCCGAAAGCTGAGTCGGCCGATGATGCATTCTATCCTTGAGTCCCACGAGGTTAAGAAGTTCGGCGGGTAGCGTGTTGTTAAGAATCGGTTGCCCAGCGTAAAAAAGCGGAAGACACACATTATCAAGAGCTGACGACCTCTTAAGTAAATGGAACTGTTGAAAAATAAAGCCGATCGATTTTGCCCGAAGCTCGGCAAGCACCGACTCCCCCAGTCCACCTGCCTCGACTCCATCAATTTTGAGCACACCGGAATCCGGCAAATCCAAGAGACCCATGAGATGCATCAATGTGGATTTACCTGAGCCGGAAGCACCCATGATCGCCACAAACTCACCACGCTTAATTGAGAGCGAAACACCGCGCAAAGCATGGATATCATTTGTCCCCACGCGGTACGTTTTCCAAATGTCACGAAGGTCAATCATTCGATTTTATTGGCCTGATACTCAAAGCCCTTAGGGCTTATCACAAAAATTCAAAGTTAGCGTTTACGTTTGCCCCAAGGCGAAAGAGGATTTGTTTTTTCTGGGTTTTTTTTGTCTAATGGTTTTACTGTAGTCAGGAGGACTTTTTCTCCTTCTTTAATCCCAGACTTGATTTCTGTTTTTTGTCCATCAGTGATTCCTATTTGCACCATATTCGTGGCGGGTTGACCTGAACGAGAGGATGATTGAGTCAATAAGGCTGACTGACCATTAATCTGTTGAATCGCGACAGCTGGCACCACCAATGTATTTGTTGAAGTAGCTACGATAAACTTGGTCGTCACAGACATGCCACTTTTCATGAAAAGCGGGGTAGTATGAGGTTCAAGACCCACTTCATAAGTGACCACGGAATTGTTTATTTTGGATTCATAAGCAATCCTATAAACCTTAGCCTCCAATTTCTCCCCCGGGTACATATCGAAAGTAATGTCAGCTTCCTGATCCAACTTCAATTGACCGACATCAGTTTCGTCAACGTCGACGCGAATAATAAGTTTGTCCGACATAACAAGAATCCCTTCAGTAGAATTCACCACCTGTCCAGCCTCCATTTTCTTTGCGATGACCGTTCCCTCCATGGGCGCGATGAGTGGAATGGGTTTATAAAAGGTTTCCCATTGCGCGAGATCTTTCTCCCCTTTCATGCGAGCTGAATCCAATAAAGTCGCGCGGTCCGTGCTACTCATCCATGCCAAAATATGGCCTTTCCTCACTTCTTCACCTTCCTTGACAAGAATGGCTTCGATCCGACCCGATATCGGAGGTTTAACCTCAATCCGGTTCCGCGGTTGTATGGTGCCATTGGCAACCAAAGTCACTTTTATGGTCTCCCGCGTGACAGCTACTGTTTCAAAATCCACCTTATCTTTTGGCTTAAAAATAAAATAGCTAATCCCAATGATGATGCAGGATAAAACAAGGACCGAAATGACCCTCCTCCGCGTTGTGGATGTGGCAGCCTTGTATCCCTTAATAACAAACTTCAAAATATCCACCCTTTCCCTTGCGCCCGTTCCCAGCTCGCTTCGGCTATTATCGAACGTCTGACACTATCTAAGCGCTGACGTCGACGAATGATCAGGAGGTTCTCTATGTCATCCCAGTTCTGAAATGAAATCAATCCGCTTTCATATTGGCTCCGCGCAATCTGTGCACGCACCTCGATAGCCTCCAAAAGCTCGTCATCTATCGCAAGCCGTTCCATTGAATTTAAAAAATCTTGATACGCCCGCTCAAGGTCCACCCCTACTTGTAATGACACCCCTCGCAGTCGGGCTTGGCTTGAATCAAACTCTGCTTTGGCCTGTTGGAAATCAAATAAAGATTTGCCGCCTGGAAAAAAGGGAAACGAAACCGAAACGCCCATCGCCCATCCACTGTCCTCTGGATAAAATCCATTTCCACTTTGCAACAACGAACCGGTCATGGCCACCTGCGGAAAAAACTGACTTTGCGCGCGCGTGACCCCGGCCTTAGCGACATCAAGTTGCCCTTCAGCAACATCCAACCGAGGTGTCGCTTCAGCTATTTTGAAAAAGTCAGGTTTTGTCTTAGGGGGTGTCGGCATAAAATTACCCGTTACCCTAATATCTCCGTCGCCACCACGTCCCAGCACACGAAGCAATTCCTTCTGTGCCACTTGTCGATCGCGCCGTGATTGTGACACCCCAAGTTCCGCTTCGTGAAAGGAGGCTGTGCTCAATAGTTTATTCCCTCGGTTCTCGCGCCCTCCTTCAAATACAAAATCCACCAACCGCGCATTCTCCCTTCGGCGCTCGGCAATAGCTTCATTTAAAACCACCAGTTCTTGCGAAAATAACAAATCGGCAAATGCCCTTTTAAGATCAAAACTCACTTGAGACTTAACCCCCTGAAGGTTCGCCTGTGACACCTGATATTGCGCCTTCCCCGTTTGCACATTGGCGACATTGCGAAACCCGTCAAACAACGTTTGTCTCGCAGATAAATTACCAGAGTAACTTTCAGATATCGTCGTAAACCCCTGACTTTCAGTACCTGACCTGTTAAAACCGCTGCCTACCGAAACTTGCGGTAAGAAATCTGAATAAGTCCCGTAATACCCCGCTCTACTCCCCCTCACCCCTGCATATGACGCCACAAGATCCGGATTCCTCTTCGCGGCTTCCATGACTGCCTCAGCCCAGGTTATTGTGTTCTCCCCAGCATAAAGTGATACAGCCGAGATTAAGCCAGCTCCAGTCATTATGATTTTAATCAACGATTTCATTTTAACTCACCAAATCGAACCATAATGCCTAGTACTCCAATGGCAACCGATATACATCAATATGTGGATGGAATTTTCAATCACTGCCAACCAATAGTAGAATAAAAAAGTGCACAGCAAGCTGACGTCATCCGAAGGGACAGACAAACCATTAAAGTCGAATCACTGGCCCGGTCATTAAGTCAATCTGTCGGATCGGGCAACGTTCAATCGGTTGCATATGATGTTATGGGGAGGGTTCAGGCATCAGTTAATCATCTGGGGACGTTTACATGTTATTTTCATAAATAACACCATATCCAAACTCACAATTGGCGTCGTATGGTTTTGGGGATAATTCCAGATTGAGACTGTTCATTTTGCTCGGGGATGTCGTATGGGTTGGGCGATGTTGTGATGGCATTGGTAACCCCAGGTTTATCTTTTGGCTTTTTGAGATGGATAATCACCGCAAATGTATGGACATTTAAACAACTTATCCTGTAGCCGTGGCTATGGGATAAGTTGTATTTTGGGGCCGTATGGCTTGGACAGTAACGGAATTGGCGTCGACGGGTTATTTGGTGGGATCCGGTGGAGGCGCAGTGGAATTGGGGTGATTAGGGTGATTAGGGAGGAAGTCTGAATCGCTGCGCCAGTGGGGTTGGAGGAGGGCGAGATTGACTGATCGTGGAAAATAACAGATTCACGCCTTCGCGTGAGCTCATCTTTCCCACGGTTCTTTCTACGTATCATGCGGCTTTTTGTGGCCGGTTCCTTTTCGCGGAATTCAGCATTCATCATTGGCTATTAAGGAGGAAGTGGCTTTAATAGCGGGATTATGAGTCGGGTACGAAATGACTTATTTAAGCCTACAATGGTGCGAGGCCGGTCGATACTAGTGGAAGGACTTTGGTATCTTATCAAGGTCGTGTTCCTACTTTCATCCCTCCCTTGGCCAAACGATCTAAAATTAACTTTGCTCAGGCTATTCGGAGCAACAGTAGGCAAGGGCGTCATCATTCGGCCAAGGGTTAACATCACTTTCCCATGGAAATTGGAAATTGGAAATCACTCCTGGATAGGCGAGGAAGTTTACATACTCAACCTTGAGTTTGTCACCATCGGGAACCATTGCACAATTTCACAGCGAGCCTTTATTTGTACGGGGAATCACGATTTCAGGACGGAAGACATGACTTACACTGGCAAACCCATCGTGATCGGGGACGGGACATGGATCTGCGCCCAAGTTTTTGTCGGACCGGGAGTTCAAATTGGAGCGGATTCCGTCATCACCGCCGGGTCAGTGGCCGTTTCGGATGTGCCCGCCAATTCCATTTCGCAGGGGAACCCTTGCGTTCAAATCGGACAACGCTGGAAAACGTAATCACGCTTTGTCCGAAGGAATATTTTTCCTTAAGATCAAAGTTGTCCCTCGTCCCTCAGGATGCGGCCTAAACTCGACGGTATTCATAACCGACTGCATGAGGTACACACCCAAGCCACCCGGACGCACGTCATCGAGGTCGCGTGATTTAATTTTTGAAAGTTCACAGCACACACCCTGGTCGACAAGTCGAATCTCGAGAATTCCATCAAGTCTCACAAAAAACACATCGATCGGTTGCCCTTCCTTTTCGAAATAAGCATAACGGTAAATATTCGTAATCGCCTCGTCTACCGCTAGAACGATTTGATTAGCTGTAATATCATCAAAAGGCATACCCACGAGGTTTTCCCTAATAAAGGCGCGCATTTTGCAGAATTCGGAAGGAGTACTTGGAATAGACAGACGTGATTCGTTGTTCATTCGATTCAGAAAAGTTACCGCAAGAATGGTAAGGTCATCATGAGCCGGAGCCGTCCCTTTAAAGGCCTGCAACTGGTCATTCAACTTACCTGCAACTGTTTTAGCTTGAGGACCACATTCTTTTAAAATTGATTCAATACGCAACTCCCCGAACTCCTCTTTCTCCGGGTTGCGCATTTCAACAAGACCATCCGTGTAGAGGAGAATCATGCTATGGGGAGCCAACAACACATCAATATCGGAGTATTCGAGCTCGGGAATAATACCAATAGGAGCACCTCCCTCAACCTCAAGGTGGCTTACCCCTTGTTCTGTGACAAGATAAGGAGCGTGGTGACCTGCGTTTGCGAGTAAAACGTGCCCTGTTCCCGCATCGTAAAAACCCAAAAGCACCGTGACAAACATGCCTCGCATTGTTTTTTCACAGAAGGACTCGTTCAAAAACTTTAAAACCTCGCCAGGACTCGAATGCCGTTTTGAAAGAAGTCGAATCTGACTAATCGTTTGGGCCATGTAAAGGGCAGCAGGCACACCTTTCCCAGAGACATCACCGATAAAAAAGGCATATTTATTTTCAGAAAGCTGAAAAAAATCGTACAAATCCCCACCCACCGACCGAGCGGGGGCGTAACTCGTTCCAATCTCAAATCCCTCAAACTCAAGACTCTCAGGCAAAAAGTTTTTTTGGATTTCACTCGCGATGGTGAGTTCTTGCTCCGTTTTAAGCTTCTGGGCCTCTGCTTGTTGCAACCGAATTTTTTCAATCGCAGTCGCCGCCATGCCTGCGTAAGCCTCGAACGGTGGTAATTGATATTCCTCAAAACATTGGGTTTGACGCGGGTTCAACACTTGAAGAACACCGATACATTTATTATAGGAAATTAAAGGAGCCGTGAGTAAAGAGCGCGTGGTCAGCCCTGATTTTTTATCGGCTTGTTTATAAAACCTTGGATCTTGAGAAGCATCCCTGACCAGAACGGATTTTTGATTCTCATAACACCACCCTGAAACACCTTGGCCCTTTGGGATTCGCAGCTCTTTGAGTGTCGTATGATCAGACCCCTCCATCGATGCTATCTTAAGAAGGAGATCGCCCGTTAATTCGTCGGCGAGAAACAGAGAGGCTATTTCGGCATCCATGACAGACTTCGCAATGTCCATCACTGTGATCAAAAGCTCATCGAATTCTGTGACAGAATTTATAGCCGAGTTAACACCGACCAAACCCTTATATGCATCCCTCTCCCATTGAATTTGGTTCGGATCGTGGATGTGAGTCATGGGCGCTCTTTTGACCGCGTAAGTTTACCGGTCTTTCTTTGAATTTTTAGTGTCCGTATGCGATTCTTTTTTTGGGAAGGGCTTTGGATTTTTATTCTTAGATCCGTCCTCTTGAGGAACCTTTTCAGGGAACCCAGGAAGGACCATTTTCCATGGGCGCTCCGATAAGGTATGACTTAAATGCTTAAGGTTCGAAGAAGCGCGCTGCATGTTATCAATGAGGCTATTAATGTCCTCCCTATTTGAGTTAATCAAAGTATCTGCACTTCCCGTGACCTTCTCAGCGCGAACAATGAGTGTATCCAAACCCTTGATAATCGAAGGCAAATCTCCGCCGACCTGCAAAGTGAGATCATTGATATGACCTAAAGTGGTATCGAGTTGTTCAACTGCCTTCTGGGTTGAGGCCAACATTTTATCGATAGGCACAGGTTCCTCACCATTAAGCACATCGGCATCAGTCACTCGGCCAGAAGGATATGTCCCCGGACTAATTTCAAGGTGTTTCTGACTGAGTAACCCTGCGGTTGTGATGGATGCGACAGAATCTTTAGGAATAAAAAGGTCGGCATCAACTTTGGCAGTGACCTCAAGACGTTTTGTTTTGTACTGCGCTGCTTGAAGTTCGTCAGCCGTCAATAACCGGATGGATTTCACCTTGCCAGCGTAAACCCCCGCAATCCGGACTGGCGCACCCACTTCGAGGCTGTTAGCAAAATCAAAACGAGCACGAATGAGCTGTTGTTTCTTGGACGAAAACTTGCCGATAAGAAAAATGCCGATGATCAGTAACGTCAACGCCACTAATGAAAGGAGACCAACGCGAGCCACATTTGAATATGTCTTATCCATACTAATTTCCCATTAAACTTTTCAGATACCCATCACTTGATTGACGGAAAGGAATCGGACCATCCGCCTCACCGTTTATAAATTGTTTTAGGATAGGGTTTTTCCCATTATCCATTTCCGCGCGGATTTCATCGGGAGAACCCATCGCCACGATCTTTCCTTTGTGAAGCATGATCATGATATCTGCGATACGAAATGCGCTCGCCATATCGTGGGTGACCACAATAGCGGACATTCCCATTTTTTGACACAAATCTTTCGTTAACTCATCGACAACTGCGGTCATAATCGGGTCAAGACCGGCGGTAGGTTCGTCACAGAATAAAAGTTTGGGATCGAGGGCGATGGCCCGGGCCAAAGCCACCCGTTTTTTCATACCACCGGAGATCTCGGAAGGTTTCAAATGTTCAAACCCGCTGAGACCCACCAACTCCATTTTCATTTTCACCACGATATCGACGATATTGGCGTCGAGATCTCCATGCTCAAGCAAAGGAATAGCCACGTTCTCCCCAATGGTCATTGAATTAAAAAGAGCAGATCCTTGGAAAAGCATCCCAAAACGTTTGCGCACTCCATTCATTTCAGACTCTGAAAGGGTGGTAATATCTTTACCCATGATTCGAATTTCTCCGCTGTCGGGTTTTAAGGAACCAATAATATGTCTGAGGAGCGTCGATTTGCCGCATCCGCTCCCGCCCATGATGACCGTGATGGTCCCCTTGGGAGCATTGAATGAAATACCGTCGAGAACAGGCCGTCCGTTGAACTGCCGGAACATGTCTTTAACCTCTACGATATTTTCGTAATCCTCACTCATGTTTAACCGAAGAAGAAAAAGGCCGTTAAAATAAGATCCGCAATAATGATAGCGATAATGGACATCACAACACTGGAAGTCGTCGCGCGGCCGACACCTTCAGCCCCGCCTTCGACTGTGAACCCGAAATAACAGCAGATCGTCGCGATGAGAAAACCAAATACCGTACTTTTTAAGAGAGCCACCGCGATATCAACTAAGAACATATACGGAAGAGCGATCGTCAGAAACAAATCGGGCGGGATATGCGCCGTGTGCCATGCAATCAGCGCTCCACCAGCGCAACCCACCACAATCCCAAAGATTGTCAAAATGGGAACCATGACTACCATCCCTATAAAGCGTGGAACGATCAGGACGCGGACAGGATTAATGCCCATGGTCCTGAGTGCTTCGATTTCTTCGGCAATTTTCATACTGCCCAACTCTGCGGCAATGGCCGACCCTGAACGGCCCACCACAATGATAGACACCACTAAAGGACCCAACTCACGCATTATCGAAGCGCACACGATCGGCGGAATAAGATTTGTCGTCTGAAACTTGGACAGTTCGTTAGCACTTTGCATCGCCAACACCAAGCCCACGAGAAACATGAGTAGAAGGACGATGAACAGTGATCGAACACCGACTTCGTTCAATTGCTCTGCTGTGGCCGGTCCATTAAATACTTTCCCCTTTTCCCTGAAGGGCGCCACAAACGTCCAATAAGCCGTGTCAATAATCAGTTGGGTGTACTGACCAAAAGCTGCGAGGAAATTTTGAAAAGGGGGCACAGGTGACAATCTAACTTTTGAGTTTTTCTAGGCCTGTGGCTTCATCCGGGAAAATAGTAAAAAGCGAATAAACCTTTGCAATTTCTAAAACACTTTTGACAACCTGATTCACTCCGCAAAGAGCCAACGTGCCTTTATATTTTTTTGTGCGTTGCATCGCATCAATGATGGTTGCAACACCCGAGCTGTCTATGTAGGTAATGCCGGAAAAGTTCACCAGCACAGGGCTGGCTTTCTTACTGACTATTTGGTCAAAAAGAATTCGTATTTTCGGGGCATGAGCCAAGTCTAACTCACCTTTTGCCTCAATTACTTGTACACCACTGTCTTCGCGTAAAGTTGCATCCATAAGCGGGCATCAATATATGTTGTTATTTCTATCCGACAAGGCTTTTCACCGCTCGTTGTAAATTATAAATAAACCGTATTTGTGAGGTGCTTAATGACCTGAACTAAATCCTCCTTGTTTTATCAGTTTAATTTATTCATATTAACTTCACCCCTATGGCTGAAAAAACAGGACGTGGATGCTTTTTTTACGGATGTCTTACCGTTATTATTTTGGTGGTCCTCGCTGTTGTCGGAACGGGCATTGGCGGTTTCTTCCTTTATAAGAAGATCGTCAACGATTTCACATCTCCCCAACCTGTCTCTTTTTCTGAAGTTAATATTTCTCCTGATGAAAAAAAAGCGCTCCAGGAAAGGGTCTCACGTTTTTCCAATGCGATTTCCTCAGGGCAACCGACTGAAATCCTCACTTTAAATGAAACCGAAATCAATGCCCTCCTTCAAGGAAACCCGGAAGTCAAAAAATCTCTTCATGTCACGGTAAAGGATTCCATCATAGGCGGTCAACTCAGCGTCCCCTTGTCAGCACTCCCATGGGATAAAATGGGCCTTCTAAAACATCTGAAGGGCGGGCTCCAGGACAGGTATTTCAACGGGTCTGCGGAGTTCAGTGTGGAACTCAAAAACGGAGCGGCTCTCTTTTATATCCAAAAACTCAGTACGAAGGACCAACCAGCAGCTGAGTGGCTTATGCAATCACTTCGACAAGAAAACCTAGCCAAAGAAATTAATAACAAACCCGAGTTGACTGCAAAATTAAGTCACTTTGAATCAGTCAATGTCATCAACGACCAATTGGTCATCACCCCGAAAAACATCGCAAAGGAACCTGTTGCTCCCGTGGTGCAAGAAGTCACTCCTACACCGGTTTTGGACCCGCCTCAAGGTCTGTCGGCAGGTGACGCGCCTCCGGTTCCGCTCGCGCCCTTTCCAGCTCCAAAGCCATTTCCCATTCCTATTTCAGCGCTCACAATCTCATCTGTACTGGGAGACGCAGCTTTAGGGGATGCCACGGTCACATTTAATAAAAAACTCGTCGTCAACGTTGGAGAATGGTTTTCGGTGGATCATAACGGGAAGACGTTCTCCGTAAAATTAGTTTCCATTAATGAAAATGAGTTCACCGTAGAAAACGAAGGACAGACAGAGACCTTTCCTTATTCCAATCCGCAGTAAATAGCGGAAAAAAAAGACGTGCACAGCCTTTTCTTATAGGTAGTTTGCCTTGCATGTCCTGCACGGATTCCAGCAACTTCCTTTTTTCACGAATTATTATTTCCGTGATCCGGTTGTTTGCCCGTTTACATTTTAAGGGCCGTGAACATTTGCCCTGCCAAGGCGGTGTCGTCCTGATTGGAAATCACATTAGTCATTTTGATCCCTTTATTGAGGGGGGCGCGTTGTCTAGGCCGGTGGAATACCTCACGATGAGCGAATTGTTCGTAAACCCCCTTTCCCGCGCTTTTTTCCTCGCGAACGGAGCCATTTCCATAAATCGATTCGGCGTTGATCGGAAAGCAGTCAAAACGGCACTCGAACGTCTTCGTGCGGGACGGGTGATTGGGATTTACCCGGAAAAAGGTTTAAGATCGGGAGCGGAATCGTTTTTAGGTGGGGCACCCTTTCCAGAGGGAGCTGCCAGTTTGGCCATCATGGCCGATGTCCCAGTCGTGCCCATGGTCATTATTGGGTCCGATAAAATTTACGCTCCGCGCTTGGGCGTCAGATCTGATGTTTATATTCATTATGGACCGCCATTATTCCCAGCTCATAAAGACAAATTGGCCTTCCAAACGGAAGTTTTTCTCGCATTGAAATGCTTGTACGCAGACATGATTGCCACCTATCATTTAAACGAGTGTGATTTGCCACACACCGCCCAGTTCCGAAAGGGCAAGCGTCCCGCCAATCAGGAGTCATCCACCGATGAAACGCAGAAGTAATCTTAGTCGCACTACAAAATCAAATGCTGAACCTATGAGTGATGCGTCGAAATGTTTTACACGAAATGGGAGTACACTTTATGCAATTATCAATTGGTCCAGCCGACGCCGTACTCAAGATGCCGCTATCCTGAAAAAGTTAACTGCCGAACAAACTAAAAAGTACGAAAGCGCTTTGGAATCAGGTAAACCAGAAAAGGAAATTTTTGAGGAGTTATTTCCCCCACCCCCTCCTCAGAAAAACGGGCCGAAGATCGAGGTTGACCTAGACTTCCTGACCAAAGAACAACTCATCGATCTTATTTCTCGCAGAACACGATCGAATCTTCCGTCTCTTGGCGCCCTGTCTCTCACTGAGCTCCAAGTTTTACTGATCAATTTACGGCCCTAATGAATTCCTTAGAGTGGATGGTTTTCCAGGCCATTAAATGAGGTGAAGAGCTTGCAGCCCAGGATAAAGTAGCCTAGGGTCAGCACCCTGTTATGCCCAAAAAAATTTATCTCACCACTGCAATTGATTATGTAAACGGCATGCCTCATCTAGGCCACGCCTATGAAAAAGTGTTGGCTGACGTCATTGCGCGGTATCATCGTGGGATAGGAGCAGACGTTCATTTTCTGACAGGGGTCGATGAGCACGGTCAAAAGGTTCAGCAATCGGCACAAAAACAGAACATTGATCCACAGCTATTCTGCGATCAAATGACAGCGAACTTCAAAAACCTGTGTGCCCAATTAAACCTGACAAATAATGATTTTGCGCGAACCACGGACCCAAAGCATAAAAAAGTCGTCCAAGACATATTACAGAAATTATTTGATCAAGGTCATATTTATAAGGGGAAACACGAAGGTTGGTACTCGACCCGCGCTGAACAATTCCTCACCGAAAAAGAGATGGTTGACGGTAAATTTCCGGAAATATACGGCGAAGTCGTTCAGCTTTCGGAGGAAAATTATTATTTCAAACTGAGTCATCACCAACAATGGCTCATAGATTACATCGAAAAAAATCCTGGTTTCATTTATCCCGAGTTTCGTTCAAAAGAAGTTTTAGGTTTCCTCCAGAATCCTCTTGGTGACCTTTGCATATCACGGCCAACAAACCGCCTTTCGTGGGGAATTCCCATCCCATTTGACACGGATTACGTCACCTTCGTCTGGTTTGACGCGCTGATTAATTACATTTCATACGCGGGGTACGGGACGGACACCTTTAATGATTTATGGCCAGCTGATTATCATATTATAGGGAAAGACATCCTGATTCCTGCCCATGCAATCTATTGGCCGATCATGCTCAAAGTATTGGGAATTGAATTACCGAAACGGCTCATTGTTCATGGGTGGTGGCTCCTGAACAAAGAGAAAATGAGTAAGAGCACGGGGAACTTTGTTGACCCTCTTGAGTACATCAGCAAATACGGCGCAGATGCATTCCGCTATTATGTCATGCGCGAAATGACGATCGGATACGATAGTGAATTCACGGAGGATGGGTTTGTTTCGAAGTATAACAGTGATCTCGCGAATGATCTTGGCAACCTCATGAACCGTAGCTTGAGTATGCTTAAAAAATACCGAGGAGGCATTGTCCCAGCGGCAACGCACCTAGATGATACAGATAAGGACGTCGAACAGACTGCGCTGAAGGTCATCAATGATTATCATGAATCGTTTAAAACTCTTGCCCTTCAACAAGGTCTAACTTGTATTTGGCTCCTCATACAAAGGGCTAATAAATACGTGGAAGAGTCGGCTCCTTGGGCTCTCGCGAAAGACCCCGAAAAGGCGACCAAATTAGATACTGTTCTTTATCATCTTTACGAAGTTGTGCGTCTTACAGGGGTATTACTCAGCCCAGTGATGCCGGAGACCTCTAAGAATATTTTTGCTCAGCTAAACTTGGATCCCGATACCATTGGGTTAAAGGACCATTCGAAGTGGGGCCTACTCAAACCTGGGCATTCAATGGGCGAAGCAAAACCTCTGTTTCCTAGGCTGCTCATTGCACCTCCCGTGGACAAGGCTTAGCATTCCAGTTTAGACGAGTCCTTACAATCGTCTCACTGACCACCGATTTGGGGTGTCTCGTGCGCTTTTTGGTGGATTTCATCAACCTTTCGACGGGCTTCAAGCCAGCTGTCGAAGTCAAAAGAAACTTCGAAATCTTCCTCGGGTAAATCCGCTATTATCTCACGCTTAAAGTGTTGATAATATTTCAGCGCTTCTTCCCGATGAGTCACAGCCAATAAAATGGCTAATGCCATTTGCGAAGGGCCGGAGCCTTGGTAACCCCATCCGTAACCTGTGGGATTATGCATAACGACTTTTTGACTCTCGAACGGATAAAGTGGTTTTCCATCGAGGAACACA
>JAWXCD010000082.1:0-50852 GCA_034440535.1 Verrucomicrobiota bacterium
CGTCGAGTCATTTCGTGGATGTTTTTTTTGTTCATTGAATTTCTTTTCCTTCCGACAATTTCGTCAATTTATATTGCCAATGATTACTGTGAATTAAAGTTGAGCAACGGTGGGGCAAGCCGAAGGGGTCAATGCGATTTTTGTTAGTTTAGGAGTTCCGTAGCACGGTTCAAGGCCTTTTTCGTCATTTTTCATTACTCACAATGTCTCTTTCGGATCGTTGCCTTCTGCTCGGCACTTAATCCAAAACTAACTCAACACGGCTAGTCTTCTTCGGATCGTTCTTCCATTCGGCTCGTCCCCCTGAAAATGACAAAAAACGCCCCGTCCCCGTTTTACTGCGGCCTAGGCGGACAAACTAGGCGGGGAAAAGTGAGAAGTAAGAATGATGAAGGCCTATGCTCAATGGAACCACCTACTCATCCGGTTCTTGCGCCGCAATTAAACTTCAAAAAATCGATTTATTAGCTAAGTTAGCAAATATGATCACTGTGAATCAGCGTCGCACATACAATCCCGTCTAAGTTTCATCCTCCCAAACCTTTGTGGCTTCGTGCTTTCGTGTGAGAAAAAATCAGTACGCGTGGGGCTACGCCCTCGAGTATCAGTGGCGTTACGATTCCTAAACCTATAGTACGCATCAAAGTCATTGGCTTGCGAAAACCCATTTCCTCATGGACCGAATTGCCGGAGCCACCTCTGAGAGGTTGTCTTTACTGTGATTGAATAATGATAGTCAGCATTCCAAAAACGAGTAACGAAGCTACCACTAGAAGAAAAATCTTTTCGATGGGTTCGAATATCGGATGCCCTTGAGCTTCGAGTTTGGAGAACCAAACAGACAGGCATGGGAAGACCAGCGCACATGCGATTCCTATAATGTCGTTAACATAAGAGTTTTCAGTTGGATTTAAGTTATTTCGTTAAGACCTATCCTGCTATCTATATCCGCCTATACGCAATGCGGTCTGAATGGATGGAATTACCTATAGGAATTGGAGACGAGTCTGGACGATGGGAGGTTGTATTGGGACCGGGTGTTCGTTAGCTGAGGAGAGCGGCTTCTCACTGGAGGGTTTCATCGTCAGACCCACGAATCCATGCAGATTCACTCCAGCTCTAATGGCTGACTAAAACCATTCAGATGCTGCGCGTGAAAAGAAAGTTTCAAGCGGTATTCCCCCTGTGCCGATCACAAGACCCTGTGATTTGGGGTATTTTTTCCGGAAGAGTTCCATCCCGACTAGTTTCCCTGTTCTGCCACTATTGACCTCGATGGCCCAGGTGGACTTCCCGCTTTCGACGACGAAATCTATTTCATAATTTCCTTCACGCCAGTAGGTAATACTCCACTGGGGGCCGATCAAACCGTTCAAAAGGTGTGCTCCCACGGCATTTTCGACGACGTGCCCCCGCCAGACAGGATCGGTGACAACATCACGGCGCATGCGCAGGGATTGGGAGTGAATCAGGGCATTATTCCAGAGGATGAGTTTGGGGCTGCTCCCGCGCTTGCGAACATGGCCTCGGGAATAAAGTGCTAGGCCTGAAAGGAGATAGGCCATTTCGAGCAGTTTGACGTATCCGGCGAGTGTGGTCGTATTGCCTGCATCCTGAAGTTGTCCGAGCATCTTGTTGTAAGAGAGGATTTGAGCTGGAAAATTTGCTGACATCGCAAAAAGATGTCTCAGAAGAACAGGCTTGTTCACTGGTTGAAGTTGCAGAACATCCTTCGAAAGAACTGTTTCGATTAGAGAATCGGACACATAATGTTTCCATTTCTTTTCGTCATCGCAAAAGTCCATGGAGCCCGGATAGCCCCCAAAGTACAACCAGTCATCCAGACTTGTGCCGAAAGCCTTCTGTTCTTCTGGCCATGACCAGTGCATACAGCGGTGCAGATAAAATCTCCCGGCGAGACTTTCGGTGAGACCGCGCTGGACCAGAAGCGCCGACGAACCAAGCAGAAGCGGGCGCACACGACCTTTCAAGCGGACTTCCTCATCCCAGAGACGTTTGACCGTTTCGCTCCAGCCCTGAACCTTTTGAATCTCATCCAATACCAGAAGTGTTTTTTGATCTGATCTAGGTTTCTCCATTCGAGCCAGATGCCACTGAGTCTCAATCCACTCCGGTCCAGGAGGAAGGGGGGCATCGGCGGCAGCAAAGACCTGGGGCCACCCCAGCTTGCCTGCAATAGTCAGGGCGGCTGTGGTTTTCCCAACCTGGCGCGGCCCTACGATGACTTGAATCAGTGGTGAACGAGTCTTTAACGCTGAAATAATCTCATTCACGATTTTCCGGTCGAATTGCATACCCTGAGCATTGATTCTTTTCCTGGAAAGTCAATAATACTCAATCATTGAGTAATTTTACTCAGTCATTGAGTAGTGTGGGTATGGGAAGGTACGCAAGGGTGGGGGGAGTCATTTCCTTTTGGGCGCCGCCGTTTTTAATTACCTCATCGAGAATGGTATCCAGCCCATCGGATTCTGTCCCATTGGATCGCCGAACCGCCCCGAACGCGATAAAACGCCGGAGGACACAACGCCTGCAGAAGATCCCGTGGTCAAAAAAATCGCTGCCCGATTAGGGATCCATCCTGCACTCGTCTGTTTGAAATGGGCGGTGCAGCGGGGACAAATACCCATTCCATTTTCTGTGAAACGCGAGCAGATAAAATCAAATTTGATGGCGACATTTACCGATCCCCTGACAACCGCTGAGATGGATGAGCTTGCGGGAGTTGACCGGAATTGTCGGTTGACCAAGGGCCAAGTTTTCCTCTGGAAAGATGACCAGACTTGGGAAGATCTCTGGGATGAAGACGGGACAATAGAAGGATAAGACTGTTGATCGCATAGGCGGAAATGGCTGGCATCCCCTGCCGGGGTGCGCCTCATGTTGATTTGTGGCCCGGTGGTGTCACTTCGCTCAACCACCGGCTACAGGCTTTCATGCTCCCAGCATGGGAACCACGGAAATTCCGTTTCAGGCTCCATTTTCCAAGATAGAATAGGGGCTAATCTAAGGGGCGGAGACCATGACCATCGACATTGACGGTGATGCTACGGCCGAGCATATCGACATTGACCGAGAAAGTGCGGTTACCCAGGTGTTCGCCCACGATACCTTCGCAACCTTTAAGAGGGCCGGTGGTGATGACGATAGGATTGCCGACTTTTAGGTGCGGGAACGTTTCGAAGGAGAAGGGTGTTTCCAGTGAAATGCGGATCGAGTTAAGTTGACTCATGAGCCGGGGTTTTTCTTTCTCCGACACCATGATCCACGAAACGACCTGTGCACAGATCTGGGCATCTGATTTGAAGTCAGGGCAAAAATGTAGGAAGACGTAACCCGGAAAAAGTGGGATATCGCTTAAATAGGTTCGCACCCGCCCCTTACCGGACCTTCTTTCCAGACGCTTAATATAATGGGGCAAGTAATAACCGACACCCTTCCTTTTGAGAACCTCGGACAACCTTTTTTCGCACCTTGGCCTCACGTGCGCGACAGCGTAAATCGACTCTTCGCAGGGATCGAAAAAAAGTTCAGATAAGGTGGTGGTCTCAGCCATACAATAAAACGAGCTTGCAATGTTCAGTTGTTGAACGTAAAACACTCATCGTTCATATACTGAACACCCTAAGTATGGCACAGCCAGTGACAAGCAAAAAGCACGTATTGCCCGTTTTAGAAGCTATCGAAATTTCGGCAGATGTATCACAGCGCGTGATCTCTGAGCGAACCGAACTCAGTTTAGGGCTTGTGAACACCATTTTGCGAGATCTCGTGCATCGCGGCTGGATACGCGCCCAGAAAATTCCAAAACGCCGCTACGCTTATTATCTTACGCCCAAAGGGTTTTCAGAAAAATCACGCCTCGCCCTTGATGTCTTTGAAAAGACAATGGTTTCGTTTCAGCTAGCAAGGGACTGGGCGGATAACCGAGCGCAAATTTTTATACAGGACGGCGCAAAGCAAGTGGCATTGATGGGCAACGGCCCGCGTCTCGAATTGGCCTATCTTGCTTGTTTACAAGCCAGCCTTAAAGTTGAAGGAATTTATGACGATCAGACACAAGGTCGTCTAACCCTTGGGTTTCAAGTGAAATCCAGGGCGCAAAGTCCGGCCGATATCCAGCAGTGGGATACCTCCGCGTAAATAATACCCAAATGCTCCGAATTATACGGTGTTTCGAAAAGTGGATGTGCCATCCACGGGGCAGCGCCATTTCTAAATTCAAAAATATATGCTAAATAACTTACGAATTCTTGTGACCGGTGGAACAGGTTCTTTCGGTAAACGCTTTATTGCAACCGTTCTTGAACGCTACAAATGCGAGCGAATTGTTGTGTACAGTCGCGACGAATTGAAACAGTTCGAAATGGCGCATCAAGAGCCATTCGCATCACACCCCGACCAGATGCGTTATTTCCTTGGGGACATTCGTGACCTCCCACGCATGCGCATGGCGATGGAAGGCATCGATGTTGTGATTCACGCCGCGGCACTCAAACAAGTACCCGCCGCTGAATATAATCCATTTGAGTTTATCAAAACTAATGTCATTGGAGCTCAAAACATCATTGATGCCTGCCTTGACCGAAACGTAAAGCGCGTCATTGCACTGAGTACAGATAAGGCAGCAGCCCCCATTAATCTCTACGGAGCGACAAAGTTGTGTTCTGACAAATTGTTCATCGCAGCCAACAACTACCGAGGCAGTCACGATATTCGCCTCTCGGTTGTCAGGTACGGAAATGTGCTCGGTAGTCGCGGATCAGTGATCCCTTTTTTCCTGAATAAAAAGGGTTGCGGTGTTATTCCAGTGACAGACGAACGGATGACCCGGTTTTCGATCACTCTCCAAAAAGGGGTCGACTTTGTGTTGTCATGCCTTGCTCGCATGAAAGGCGGCGAGTTGTATGTTCCCAAGATACCCTCCTATAAAATTATGGACGTTGTGTCTGCCGTCGCACCTGACGCGAAAGTGAACTTTGTTGGAATACGCCCCGGAGAGAAGTTGCACGAGGAAATGATCACTGAGTCCGACAGTTTAAATACCATTGAGTATCCCGGCTATTATATAGTGCGGCCATCTACCGAGCAGTATGACCCCGCCATCTATATGACAGATGAAAATGGGCTGAAAGGAACACCCGTAAAACAAGGCTTCTCGTACACCAGCGACAAAAACACGGATTGGTTGAGTGTGAATCAATTGAAGGAAATGATCGATCTGATTTAAAGCGGCGCGCCCAATTTTCGAGCTGAACAAATAAGAAAGAAAAATGAATCCGACCATAGAAAAACTGGCCATTGAAGGAGGCGCACCCGTATGCGAAAAACTTTTGCCATATGGTCGGCAGCTCATCGAACAAGTTGACATCGACGCAGTTGTGGAGACGTTGAAGTCAGACTGGCTTACCACCGGACCTAAAGTGGGTGAGTTTGAAAAAGCGTTTGCAGATTATTGTGGGGCCAAGTTTGCCGTGGCTTTTAGTTCGGGCACAGCCGCATTACATGCCGCCGCGCACGCAGCGGGAATAAAAGAAGGGGACGAAGGGATTACCACTCCCCTTACTTTTGCAGCGACATCCAATTGTATTTTGTATTGTGGCGGAAAACCCGTATTTGCCGACATTGATCCCCGGACCCTCAATCTTGATCCGCAGCTTGCGGAACGTGCCATTACATCCCGCACCAAAGCCATATTTCCTGTGGATTTTACGGGGCTCCCCGCTGCCATGGATGAGTTTATGGCCCTTGGAAAGAAGCACCAACTCGTCATCATAGAGGATGCAGCACATGCGTTAGGGGCGACCTACAAAGGGCGACGCACCGGATCGATTGCAGACATGACCATATTTAGTACGCACCCCGTTAAACACATCACGACTGGTGAAGGCGGCGTTGTGACGACTGACAACGAAGAATATTTTAAGAAACTCAAATTGTTTCGAAGCCACGGAATATCGTCTGATGCCCGCGAGCGGATGGAGAACGGGGGATGGTATTACGAAATGGTTGAACTGGGATACAACTACAGAATAACCGACATCCAATGCGCGCTTGGACTATCGCAACTTAAGAAAGCCGAATCCTGGGTCCAGCGCCGACGCGCCATCGCTGCGATATACTCCAAAGCTTTTAGAACACTCCCGCAAATTGAAACACCTATTGATACTGATCAGTGTGAATCCGCTTGGCATCTGTACGTGATCCGCCTCAACCTTGCGCAGCTGAAAGTGGGGCGCAAAGAGTTTTTCGCGGCCTTACGCGCTGAAAATCTTGGGGTCAACGTTCATTATATTCCTGTGCCGCACCATCCTTATTACCAGAAACTCGGGTACACCAAAGGTCAGTGGCCTCATGCAGAATCGACTTACGAACGGTGTATCAGTCTCCCCCTCTTTCCATCGATGACAGACAAGGATGTGCAAAACGTGGTCCATGCCGTGACAAAGGTTTCCGCAGCTTATGCCAAATGAGAAAATCACAGGATTTATCATTGCTGCCACGCATCAAATTGGATTAGGACACGCGCGCCGGTGTCTTACGATAGCAAGTGAACTTAAAAAACGAGGCGAGAAAGTGATTTTCTTTGGCGACATAGAAAGCGGAGCCGCAGACCTCATAGGAAAATCCGGGGCGGAACTTGTTTCAGTCCCACTTAAACCAGTTGAAGAGTTAGTTCGATGCATTCGTGAACAAGGTGTTTCCAAAGTGATGATCGATACGTACGAGTTAAACTCAACCGACATAAAAGTTATTGGCGAAGCCTTTACAACCGGCGTGGTGGACGACCTAGCTGACCGCGAATTAGCCGTGGATTTTGTCACCAACGGGTTGGGGTATGCGGAATCGTTGACCTATCGCGTACGCCCTGATACCCAAAAGCTCTTGGGCACACAGTACACAATCTTGCGCGAGGAATTTCATAACGCACCCGACCGCACCGCGCGCGAAGAAATCCGGGACGTCCTCATATCCATGGGCGGTTCAGATCCACTCGCGTTATCAGGTTTGACCAGCCTTGTGGTTGCCGGAGTGTTTCCAGAAGCAAAGATTACCGTGGTGCTTGGACCTCTCGCAAAAGAATTGAAAGGCGATTTTCCGAATTCGATTTGCGTCATACGTGATACTGAAACCATGGCCGAACTAATGAGGAAATCCGACATCGCGATTGTGGGCGGGGGCCAGACATTGTACGAATTAGCGATCGTCGGAACACCAGCGATAAGCGTTTTGATAGCGGAGAACCAGAGACACAATTGGGAATACCTCAGGAATAAAAACGTGATTATTGGATTACATCCCGGGGATGACACCGCAGACGCTCGCGAAACGCCTGATAAATTTCCCGCAGCGTTAATGACCGTATCAACTTCCTACACTGTTCAACTCATGAAAGCCTTGGATGGTATTTCGTTGGCTACGGAACGCCAAAGGATGATCAATGCAGGCAAAAAACTTGTCGACGGTATGGGCGCACACCGAGTCGCAGAAGCATGGAATCAGTTATGAAAGACCAAATACATTTTCCTCCATCCAATGATCGATGCTACATCATCGCAGAAGCCGGCAGTAACCATAACGGCAGTTTCGAGCAAGCCTTGTCGTTGATTGACGTGGCCTGTGAAGCCGGGGCCGATGCCGTTAAGTTTCAGACTTTCAGGGCTCGACAGCTGTACACCCGAAACGCGGGGGTCAGCGATTATCTGGGCGTGAAAAAGCCCATATACGACATCATTCAGGACATGGAAATGCCGTATGACTGGATCAAAAAACTTTCTGACTATTGTCATAAAAAGAAGATTCACTTTCTCTCGTCTGTATTTGATTTCGAGTCGGTGGACCAAGTCGATCCCTTTGTCCCCGTACACAAAATTGCGTCCTACGAGATGAACCATATCCCGCTGATTGAGTATGTAGCGCGGAAGAACAAGCCAGTTATCATCTCGACAGGCACAGCCGATTTGGATGAGGTCGATGAGACCGTGCGCGTCTTTCGGAAAGTTTCAAAGGCGCCTTTAGTCCTCATGCAATGTACCGCGAAGTATCCAGCTCCTTTAAGCTCCCTTAACGTCCGAGCCGTACACACGCTCCGCGAACGGTTTCGTCTTCCGGTCGGTTTGTCAGACCACTCACGCGACCCTGTTATCGGACCGGTCACAGCCGTGGCCCAAGGAGCTAGCGTTATTGAAAAACATTTTACTCTCAGTAATCAATTGCCTGGCCCTGATCATCCTTTTGCTCTCGAACCCCACGAACTTCAAATCATGGTCCGCCGGATCCGTGAAGCGGAAGAAGCGTTAGGGAACGGAGAGAAAGTCATGTTGCCCGTCGAAAAAGAACTCCGCAGTTTTGCTCGTCGTTCTATTTTTACTGTGACGAATATTGCCAAGGGCGAAAAGATCACGGACCAAAATATAGGGGTGCTTCGGTGTGGCAAAGTTAAAGGGAAACTGACCCCGCGCGATTACGCGACCGTGCTCGGCAAGAAGGCTGTGAGAACGATTAAAGCCGACTCGGCTCTAGCCTTTGAGGATATCAAGTGATTGACCTTTGGTATCGCCCCGCGCTTGCAAGTGATGCGCGGAAGGTATGGCAGTGGCGCAACGAGTCCGCTACGCGTGAAGCTTCATTGAGCACATGCGAAGTGCCATGGGAAATCCATGAAGTGTGGTATGCCAAAAAAATACAGGATGCGGAAACGGTGTTTTTAATTATCCGCAGTGAAGAGGATTGCGGTTATGTCCGCCTAGATCTCACAGGTCACGAAGGTGAGATCAGCGTCGCGCTTGACCCCGCACAACGAGGAAAAGGATGTGGGACGCGCGTGATTCGGGATGTGTCCAACCTATTTACACGCCAAGGGATGTTAAAAATGGTTCATGCACATGTTAAACCCGGAAACTTGGCTTCATTAAAAGCTTTCCAACAAGCCGGGTACCAAGACACAGGAATCAAGGAAGTGCGCGGCGTGAAGTGCCATCATTTTGTATTTAAAAAGTAAGGGCTAAAATTATGAGCGAATATCGAATCAAATATTGCCAACGTTGTGTGATGCCACATGCGAAGCCTGATTTGCATATTGACGAAGAGGGCGTGTGCAATGCATGTCGGAACTTCGAAAAGCGAAAAGAAATCGATTGGGATGCACGGAAAAATCAGATGCTTGAAATCCTCGAGCGCTACCGAAATAAAACGGGGAGTAACTACGATTGTATTATTCCATCAAGTGGAGGAAAGGATAGCACGTACCAGGCATTGCGCATGAAAGAGCTTGGGATGAATCCTTTGTGTGTGACTTCGACTACGTGCAAGTTATCTGAAATTGGGCGGAAGAATATCGAGAACCTGAAGTCGCTTGGGTTTGATTATATCGAAGTGACGACCAACCCAGTCGTGCGCAGGAAAATCAATAAACTTGCCCTGACTCAAATTGGCGACATCTCGTGGCCTGAGCATGTCACCATATTTACGATTCCTGTCAGAGTAGCCGTTCAACAACGAGTGCCGCTGTTGGTTTGGGGTGAAAACTCACAGATGGAATATGGAGGACCCGCGACCGCAACCGAGAATTCTGTGCTTGATCGGAGATGGTTAGAGGAGTTTGGCGGGTTGTTAGGATTGCGTGTTTCTGATCTCGTGGGCTGTGATGGCATTGAAAAACGCGACCTCGTGCAATTTTCTTATCCCTCGGATGAGGACCTTAAGAACGTTGGGGTGACAGGGCTTTTCCTCGGGTACTTTATGCCGTGGGACCAAGCCGGGAATGCCCTTTATGCACAGGCGCATGGAATGACGACGTATCATAAACCGGTGGAAGGATCCGTCGTGAATTATGAGAATCTCGATAATGTACACATGCGGATCCACGATTACTTTAAATTTGTGAAGTACGGGTATTCACGGACCACAGACTGGGTTTGTATCTACGTCCGCAACGGGCGCCTGACCCGATCTGACGCCAGACGCATGGTCGAACGACATGAAGGCCGGTTCCCATGGGAATATTTAGGATATCGACTTGAAGATATCTTGAAGGAAATAGATATGACCGTGGACGACTTCGTGAAGGTGTGCGACAGGTTCACGAACAAAAAGCTTTTTGTATGCGACTCCAAAGGGAACCTCGTAAAGGATAAAGAAGGCAACCTGAAACGTATTAACGACGACAACGAATAAATGCCGCCTCGCATAGCCATCATCGATTATGGAATGTGCAACCTTGATTCCGTGCGCCGGGCCGTCGAGGAATGCGGGGGGGTCCCAGTGATCACATCCCAAAGAACGGAAATAGCCGCCGCCGATAAAGTGGTCCTTCCAGGAGTAGGCGCGTTCAATGTCGCCATGCAACACATACGCGAACTTCAAATTGACCAATGTCTGAGCGAAGATGTAGTTGGTAAGAAGACACCTCTTTTGGGCATATGCCTTGGGATGCAGATCCTTGCCAGCAGCGGGACCGAGGGTGGGGAATCAACCGGGCTCGGATTCATCGAAGGGCAAGTCCGACGACTGGAACCAGTGGGGGATGACAACCGGATTCCTCACGTGGGATGGAATCAAGTGGTTGCCGCCGACGCGCAGCATCCGCTTTTTAAAGGGATTCGACCTGGCAGCGATTTTTATTTTGTGCACAGCTTTCACTTTTGCGCAGCCCACGAAAGCGATCGGGCGGCAACGACACCGTATGCCGGAGGATTCACGTCGGTAGTCGGAAAAGGACCCATTTTTGGAGTTCAGTTTCATCCGGAAAAGAGCCAGAAAATTGGATTTCAGTTATTGCGGAATTTTATTTTCTATTAACGGTTAGGTTTTAGGGATTGATCATCAAAATCAAAATTACAAATGCCCACTAAAATCAGAGTGATGCCAACGTTGCTTTATAAGGATGTTGGGTTGGTTAAAGGGATCGGGTTTGATTCTTGGCGTCGGACGGGAAGTGCGATGCAGGCGATCAAGGTGTATAACATGCGCGAGGTGGATGAATTGATATTTGTCGACATCACAGCGACCAATGACAATCGCGAACCGGATTTCGCAACGATTGACGAGTTGGCAGATGAATGTTTTATGCCCATGACCGTAGGGGGTGGAATACGGACAGTGGACCACGTTCGAAAGATGTTGAGCGTGGGTGCTGACAAAGTTGCCATTAATTCAGCGGCGATTGAAAACCCCGCGCTGATCACAGACGTGGCCAATCGTTTTGGAGCCCAGTGTGTGGTGGTATCGATTGATTATAAAAATACTGGAGGTGCCGCCGAGGTCTATACACATTCCGGGACACGGAAGACGGGAAAGAGTCCTATTGAGCTCGCACGCCAAGTGGAATCACTTGGAGCAGGGGAAATCTTACTGACATCAATCGACCGCGATGGAACCATGAACGGGTACGATGTAGAAATCACGCGCAAGGTATCGGACAACGTGAAAATTCCAGTAATCGCCTCTGGAGGAGCGGGGAGTTATTCGCATATGGTTGACGTGCTGAGGGACGGGAAAGCTTCTGCCATAGCCGCCGCCAGTATCTTTCATTTTACGGAACAAACACCGCTTGAAGCCAAAAGATACCTTCACGACCAAGGATTTAACGTGCGCTTGTAATATGAATCCAAGAACAGTAGCCATTTTACAGGCACGCATGACATCGACCCGCTTGCCCGGGAAAGTACTGAAGCCATTGATGGGGAAACCTATGTTGTGGCATCAGATTAACAGGTTAAAGGCCTGTCCACTCATTGACGAAATCGTTATCGCCACCACAGAGAACAGCACAGACGACCCGATTATTGATTTTGGGCGTAAGATTCAGATGCGCGTGGTGCGCGGGAGTGAAAAGGATGTTTTAAGCCGGTACAACAAAGCCGCTAAAATGACAGCGGCGGAAATCGTGGTGCGCATTACTTCTGATTGTCCGTTAATTGACCCCGACATCGTGGGAAGGGTCATATTGCATTTGCGTGAGAATCCGGAGAAGTTTGATTACGTATCAAACACAGTTCGCAGGACATACCCGCGGGGGTTGGATACCGAAGTCATGTGGCGGGATGTGTTTGATCGTATGGTGCGGATGGCACAGTCCGAGCCTGCGCACGAGCATGTGACATGGTTCATTCATCAGGAGCAACCATCGTTGTTTCGGTTGGGGAACATTGTGGATAACGAAGATAATTCGGATCTGCGTTGGACAGTGGATACGCCACAGGATTTTGAAATGGTGAAAGCCGTGTATGAAACGTTACATCTGGACACGCACCAAGTGAAGTACCGAGACCTCGTTAAGTTTGTTCGGGAAAACCCAGCAATCGCAGCCATCAACTCCAGCATTCAACAGAAAACGCACTAATGACGAAGGAACCAAAGGTGGTAGCAACCATTGAAGCGCGAATGACCTCATCGCGTTTGCCTGGGAAAGTATTGATGCCCGTCGCGGGTAAACCTTTGCTTCAGATTTTGGTTGAACGACTACGAGAGGCGCGAGGAGTAGATGAGATTATCATTGCGACGACTATAAACGCGACCGATAACGACATTGAAACCCTTGGCAAAAGACTGGGGATTCGAGTGTTTCGCGGCAGTGAACTCGACGTCCTTGGTCGGGTGTGCGGGGCCTTAAGAATGGCTGAAGCCGATCTGTGTGTGGAAATTACAGGAGACTGTCCATTGATAGATCCGGATATCGTGACAGAAGTTGTGGCGGAATTTCAATCCACGGCAAGCACGCATAAATACGTGAGTAACTCTGATCCTTGCCGGAGTGTTCCAGTGGGTTTGGATGTGCAGGCGTTTGCAGCCGAATCGCTTTATGAGTTAGACCGCGGAGCAACATCGCCCGAAGACCGAGAACACGTTTCGTATGCCTTTTATCGACCAGAAAGTGGAAACAAGTGGAACCCTCGTTTCTTAACCCACGCTTCGACAGTGGGTGGCGACGATGTATGGGTGACACTTGATTACATAGAGGATTATGAGCTTATCCGAAACCTCCACGAGGAATTGAGCCAGACAAAACCAAACTATCGTGCGCGTGACATAATTGAGTGGTACCGTGCGCACCCCGATATCGCAACGAAAGCTGCGTCCAGAAGGAAAAATGATTTATAAAGTAGGCATATTAGGTGCAGGTCGGATCGCTCAAGGGTTTGACGAACCTGACAGTGAGGTTGTTCTTACGATGGTACATGCCTTTAAAAAGTCGGGCAGATTTCAAGTAGCTGGTTTTTTCGACATTGATCCTCAAAAGGCAAACCTCGCTGAAACCAAGTGGAATGTTCCCGCATCGAGCCGAGACCGAGCGAGCTGGATGAAATCAGGGTGGGACGCGGTGTACATCGCTACGCCAGACATGTGCCATGAGTCAGATTTTAGCGCAGTACTCAAAGAGAAAGTGCGCGGAGTCTTGCTTGAAAAGCCTGTCTCCACCGATGCGACCCATGGGGTGGAAATGATAAAAAGTGCGCGAGCGGCAAACATCCCAGTGCTTGTTAATTATCCAAGGCGCCTTCATTCAGCAGTTCGGAAACTGAAAGTTGATGCGCCAAAATTAGGGAAAATTGTTCATGCCTCTTTCCTCTACTCAGGTGGTGCGCTTCATAACGGTGTGCATATGTTTGACGCATTCATGAGCATTTGGGGTGGAGATTGGACAATGAGAAACCTCTCCTCTGGAACAAAGTGTTCCGTGCTAGAATTAAAACGTGCGGATATGGCGTTTGAAGCGACGTTTACGGATATTCCGCAGGATCACTATTATGTGTGGGAAATGCGTGTTCTGTGTGAGAACGGCGCGGTGGTTTTTGCAGGCAATCCTGAGGAAATTCATGTTTTTGAAAAGGCGGCTGACCCTATTTACACCACGTTCACAGTTTTAAAAGAGGACTGGCGAAGTTCCATGGAAAACGAATCGCTCTTAGAAAGAGTAGTTCTCAGGTTTGCAGAGGTCCTTGATTCGTCGGATGCCGCTCTTAAGCAGTTGGACCAGGAGTTAGCCGTTCAGAAATTTGTCGAGCAACTCAACGCACACTTAAATTTTAAGGAGCAATAGTATGGGAAAATTAGCCATTAACGGTGGAAAACCGATCCGCACTCAGAAGTTTCCAGCCCATAACATGATCGGCGAAGAAGAGAAAAAAGCCGTCATGCAGGTTTTGGACAGCGGGGTTCTTTCCAAATTTTTAGGGTGTTGGCATCCGGACTTTTACGGTGGACCTCAGGTGCTTGAGTTTGAAAAGCAATGGGCGGAATTTTGCGACGCGAAACATGCGATATCCGTTAATTCAAACACCTCGGGCTTATATGCCGCGATTGGCGCAGCAGGAATATGCCCCGGCGACGAAGTGATCGTTTCGCCCTACACCATGTCAGCCTCCGCGACCGCGATCATCGGTTGGAATGGTGTGCCAGTTTTTGCGGATATCCAGGATGACATCTTTTGTCTGGACCCCAAAAGCATTGCAGAAAAGATTACGCCTTATACTAAGGCCATCATGGTCGTCGACATCTTTGGACACCCAGCGGATCTGGATCCGATCATGGAGCTAGCGAGGAAACACAATCTTGTAGTCATCGAAGACGCCGCTCAGGCGCCAGGTGGAGTTTATAAGAAGCGTAAGATTGGGAGCATCGCGGACATGACCGTGTTCAGCCTTAACTATCATAAGCACATCCACACGGGCGAAGGCGGAATCGTGACCACCAACAATCCTGAGTTTGCTGAGCGTTTGCAACTGATTCGGAATCACGGCGAAAACATTGTAGGACCCAAGAACATTCGGAACCTTTCAAATACATACGGATTTAATTTAAGATTTACCGAGATCCATGCCGCGATCGCAATTGCCCAATTGGAGAAGCTTCCACGACTGTTGGATATGAGGGTTGCGAATGCGGATTACCTGAACCGAGAAATTGGGAAGTTACCCGGGATTAGGCCTCCGGTGGTTTACCCTGATTGCACGCACGTCTATTATGTTCAACCGTTTTTATATAACGCAGAAGTTGTGGGTGTCTCCCGAGAAAAGTTTGTGGAAGCAATTAATAAGGAACTGCCGACCGCCGAGGATCGGGACTGGGAATTGATTTTTACCGGTTATCTAGAGCCCTTGTATATGGCGCCGATGTATCAGCAACAAATTGCCAACGGCCCGTCGGGATTCCCCTTTAAATCGCCTTATTACAAAGGTCAGATCAACTATGCGAAAGGCCTTTGTCCAGTGACAGAGAGAATCGAAGAAAAGGAGATGATCGGCAGCGAGTTCATGAGGCCGCCCTGCACGCTTCAGGATATGAAGGATGTCGCAGATGCATTTCACAAGGTTTACGAAAACCGATCCGAGTTAGTCTAGCCAACAAGTGTCTGAAGAACGGTACATATTAGCTGCAACCGACGCCGGTGGCGCGCGTGCGCTCGTCGGACTTGCTCTGGAACTGCATCAGCGATCAATGCCTTTATTAGGCGTAGGATCAGGACCTGCCGTGAACATCTGGCGTGCGCAATGTGCGGGAATACCTTTTAAAGAGCTGGCTGATGGTATTTCAGTTGAAGACGTGTGTGGGCTTTTACGCTCTGAAAAGATTACAACGGTCGTGACAGCGGCTGGGTTGTATAATCAACTAGAGCACACCTTGCGCCTTGCTGCTAAACATTGCGGTTTGCCTTGTGCCTCAATACTCGACTCATGGCTTAATTACGCCGAACGTTTTCAGAGAAAAAATGGGGATGAGATTGAAATTTCTTGGCCGGATTTAATATGTGCCATTGACGAAATAACAGCCCAAGGCGTTAAGGATGCGGGTTTCGATGCGGCGAAGGTAGTCGTTACAGGTCCATTAAATATGGAGCTAAGTCTGAAAACGGTTTTGGAGGCACGAAGTCATATTGCTGAGTGGAAGAATAAACACCAAATTGGCCTAGACGATAAAGTTGTTTTCTTTTTCTCGGATCCCTTTTTTCGCTCGCCCGCCGGAGGCAAATTTATGGGGTCTGGGGGATTGTATGACGATAACGGTGTTAGTTTGTTTGGGTACGACTCGCTCACTACAATTGATGGAGTGCTCGCGGAATTGAAGGAAAAAACTAAAAACCAGCCGACCATTTTCCATGTTTTTCTGAAGCCACACCCGCTCGAACACGAACCATTTCTTCACGCTTTCTTGACGCAGTATACGACTGACACCTTAAAAGTGAAAATGGCCCCTGACAAATCTGCTGCTGAATGCATTGCGGTGGCTGATGTGTGTTTGGGTATGATGACCATCGCCTTGTTGGAGGCCGCGCTGTCAGGGGTGCCGGCCATTAGTTTTGAGGTTGGGCTTCAATCGACGAGCGTGCAAGATCCGTGTCTGAGTAACACCTTGGGGTACACGGTCCCTATATACTCATCCATGGCGCAATCCAAGGTTATCAATAACATCGTTGGGAAACAATGGGATGTTATATCTTCTATGGCGGCCGTTACATTCGAGAGTCGTCTTCCTGTGTGTGGCGCCGCTGGACGGGCAGCGGATGTCATTAATGCGCGATTAGGTTGTTTGAATTGGATCTGAATACTTTATGAAGTTTCTTCGTTGTGATGATGGGCAGAAGTGGAATCAGTTTATCGAGACATCTTGTCAGGGGACGGTCTTTGCAAGAAGTGAATGCCTGAGTTGTTATGGGGTTCCTCAGCTTTATTGGGTGGAGGAAGATGGGCGTCCTCTGCTCGGTGCAAGCCTGCTTCTTGATAAAAGTGGCGCAATATTATCCCCGGACCACACGCTGAGTTTGTATGTGGGGTTGTATGTGTCCTCGTCTTTGGAACAACTGGTTCCTCATAAAAAAACTAAAAAGTTACTTGAGGTTATCGAGTTGATGATGGAATCACTTTCCACACTTCATAATCATCTTGTCTTTGTATTACACCCGTCATTTCCGGATTTGCGTGGGTTGCAGTGGTTTAATTATCATGCACCGGAGAAGGGGAAGTTTGATATATCGTTGAGGTACACCGGAATTGTCTCGCTTGAGGACATGGACCGAGAGAAATATCTGACGTCGATACGGAGCGTGAAACGGTACGAATATAAGCAGGCCAAGGACGCCGGTTATAAGGTGGTTTCCACGAAGGATGTCGCTCTGCTCAATCGAATTCATGAAACCACGTTTGCGCGACAGGGTCTTCAGAGGACAGAATCAGAGGTGGCAGAAATGGAAAAACTCGCAACCGCTGCTGTGAGCGAGGGTTGGGGGCAGATATTTATTTGTGAAACGCCAGAGGGCAAGCCTGCTTCAGCCACGCTGTTTCTTTACGATTCAACCACAGGATATTATCTGGTTGGCGCTAATGACCCTGAGTATAGGAAGTCGGGGGCGGGTACGTTTCTCGTGTTAGAAAACATTTTTTATTGCTTGGAAAAGGGCTTAAAGAAAATTGATTTTATTGGTATTAATTCACCCAACCGAGGTGATTATAAAACAAGTCTCGGTGGGGTTCCAGTTCCCTACTTTTACGCTGAATGGAAAAAGCCATGAAGAAACCGACTTGGTACGACATATACGGTGAATGTAGCACGCAGGAAAAAGACCCCACCTTACTTGCGGGTCGGCGGTTGCATCAGAAGTCCTCAGAAAAATTGATCATTGCTGATTTAAAGCAAAAGCTGGGTCTCTCACAACAGGACGCGTTGTTGGAAATAGGCTGCGGAACGGGGAATTTACTCCTTCCACTTTCGAAGTTTGTTTCAAAGGCCGTAGGGGTGGATCACCCGGATTTGTTGAAGGTTGCAAAATTCAGGGACCTTGCAAAGAAATGCAAATTTTATCCGGGCCCATGGTCAGAATGTAAGATAAAGACGAAGTTTGATAAGATTTTGATCTACTCCGTTGTTTTGTGTCTTGAGAATTATGGAGAGGTGCTGGCTTTTATTGATAAAGCTCTTCTTCACCTTGAGGTCGAAGGTAGTCTTTTGGTAGGGGATATTCCGAACTCTGATAAGATGAAGCGCTTTCAGAAATCAAAAGAATATCGGGCCATCCAGAAAAGGTACCAAAATGCGGTTAAAACCAATAAGATAGACGAGGAAAAGAGGGATTTTATTTTTTCAAAAGCTCCCGGATCCACGGTTGAATTTGATGATGCCAATGTTCTTCAGCTTCTGAAACGGTATAGATCAAAAGGATTTGATGTTTATCTTCTTCCACAATCCCCGGAGCTGCCCTTTGGCTGCACACGTGAGGATATTCTGATCACGAAACGATGACCGCAAAAACCAATTTTTATCCGTATAGCACATACAGGGGTGCTGGAACGAAAATGGTCAGCTCAAGGAAAATTGAGCTAATCCTTGAAAAGTATTTTCAAAAACATGTCGTAGTTTTTTCTTCAGGGAGGGCGGCCTTACGCGCCTTTCTGGAATTGTCTGGGGCCGGTTTGTACCGGAGTAAAATCAAACTCCCCTCGTTCATGTCGGCCTGCGTGGTCAAAGCAGTCTCCGATTTCGCCTTTCCTGTGATGGGATCACGGGACCTGACCGACTTTACTTTGTTGTATCATCAGTATGGATTTGTTCAGAAAAAAGTTACATTAGGTCGGGAAAAACAATGCATACGTGATAATGCTCATGCATTCTTTAATCGGGAAGCTGATCAACTCCCGGTCATCTTAAGTTTCAGCAAATTTTTTGATTCAAATTTTGGGGGCGCATTAGTTCTGGCAGACAATTCAATGAGAAAAGAGTTAGACACACTTCGGAAAAGAAGAATGAATTTAACGGAAGAGGCTTCTGTTTATAAGGCATTCGACTGTTATTATAAGAATCCCAGTGAGAAAGCTGATCGCGAAATTCAGGTGGCGTATGAGAAGGTTCAGCAGTATCCCGCACCACTTTCCCAAACGTGGGAGCGACTTTACTCACAACTATTGAAGTTGGATGAAATAAAAGAGCGACGCCGGGAAATTGTGGCTCGGTTTGCGAAAGTGGCTCATGGCTCGGCGCGCGGGTTTATTGATCCTGAAACGGATTGTCCCTTCTTCTTTCCATGTTCATTTACGAAAAGTGAAAAACAATCAGCCCGATTAATGCAAAGATTGAGACAAAACGGTGTAGGGACGGGTTTGTATAATATAGATGTTAAGCGGAACCAATTTGCCCCCGATTATAAAAAGGCGGTTGTCGTTCCATGTCATCAGGGAATTTCAGAAGCGATGATGAGAACAATTGAAAAGATACTAGGGGAGAGTGAAGAATGAGTAGGGTACTTGTAGCCGGTGGTGGCATATGCGGAATGGTGTCAGCGTTGCAACTCTCCAAATATTACGATGAAGTAATTTTGGTTGAGAAAGAGGCGAGCTGTGGGGGGTTGTTCAAATCCTATCGGAACAAAGATGGCGTTGAATTTGATTATGGCAGTCACATAGCCGTTGAGACTGGGGATCCGGACTTAGACAATATTTTGTTTGGGGATTTAGCTGAGGAAAATTGGCATATATTCCGGAACCGGAAGGTTGGGAATTTTTTTAAAAATCGCCTGAACAGTGACAGCCCTAACATTGATATCCGTCAGCTATCTTCCGAACAATACCGGCAGAGTCTTGAGGAGTTGCTCCTAGCGGGTGACGAGCCATCGAATGAAGTAAACCTTGGTAGTTACATTAAACAAAAGTTCGGCAAATTGTTGTCCGATGAGGTGTTTGAACCCATCATGCAAAAATTTTGTGGTTCCGATTTATCGCACCTCAGTGTAGAGGCTCATCGGGTGCTTGGCCCCACGCGGGTTGTGGCCCTCACTCCGGAGGCCACTCGGGAAATTAAAAATTCCCAGCGGTACGGTGGTAAATTTTCGTTTCATCATTACCTCGAAGGCAGTTCACCCTCTCGCTATTATTATCCGAAGCAAGGGGGAATAGGGCGTTGGATTGATTGCCTAGTTCAAAAGCTCAAAGACCGGGGAGTCAAAATGAGGACCGGTCTATCCATCACAAAGATTACCGATGAAAATGAAAAACTGAAGAGCGCGCTTCTATCAAACGGAGAGCAAATTGATTTTGATTTGCTTGTGTGGACCATTTTTCCATCGGCATTAAGTGGTTTGTTAAACATGAATTACCGACTTGAACCTCCGCAGTTTCGGGTGACGACCGTAGTTCATTTTGTGTTCGATCGTGCGTTTAAGGTCGATCTGCACAACGTGGTATGTTACGAGCCCAATATGAGGACATTCAGGGCAACTCTCTATTCGAATATAGGCGAAAAACCATCCCTTGAACCCCCGTTCCATGCGTCAGTTGAAAGCTTTTCGGATACCCGTCCCGACCCCGTTGACATCGAACGCACTCTTTTAAATGAGTTAAAGACAATGGGCATTATTGATGAGAACGCTCAGGTTTTGTTTAGTGAGGCGCAAATATTTGAAAAGGCATGGCCTGTCATGTCACAGTCGTTGATTGAAAACACGGTTAAACAGGAAGTGGGAATTTCATCGGAGTACAGTAATCTCTTGTTGTTGGGTAAGGCAAAGGGTCACTCCTTTTTCATGCAAGACGTGTTGATGGAATCCTATCGCAAGATTAAGTCTTACCACGTTCAATGAAACCGTTTTCAAGAATAACCAATAGCCTTATTAACCGGGGCGAAGCTTTAACCAATAAAGTTTTTTTAAGGTTTACGCAAAGGAAGAGGCAAAGGGAGAAAAAGAAAGCCCTGACATTTTTGGATCAGTTCGCGCGCCAAAGCTCATCAAGTTTTCAAGGAAACATTCTCATCGACGCGGTTTGGGATAACGCAAACCACTGGTTAAGGTATGCGTTTCTAAGGAAAGCACTGGGGCTTGCGTCAGGTAAAGAAATGGGAATGGTCGGGAATGACAACAAGGAATCATGCCTTGATGCTTTAAGTCTTTTGGGAATTAAAAATGTATTCGAGTATAAGAGTCTCGCCGGGGACCAGCTGACTCACCTCAAAGAAGCTCAAAGGCTTTTGGCCGCGTGTCAGGATTCCGCTGACATTCTGAAGTGGGAACTACCCGGGGGACTGCCTGGTGATTTTATTTATGACGGGATACTAAAGAAACAACGACTCGCCACCGTTGAGCTCCACGATCCCGCGCTTCCGGGAATTGTCGCTGAGGCATTAGCTGGGATTGCGGCAGCCGAGAATCTGTACAACAATAACAAATTTGATCTGGTGGTTTTATCGCACCTGAGCCATTTCATTCATTCACCTTTGGCGTGGGGTGCCATTTCACGAAAAATTCCGGTCGTTCAATTGTACGGCAACTATAATTCCATCCGTGGGTGTAAGTTAAAAATGCCTGCCGATATGTATTCGAATACCGACCGACCGCTAAAAAGTGATTTGAACACCTTGGAAGAAACCAAGAAGGAATCCATGATAGCGATGTGTGGAAATTATCTTGAGAACCGGTTTACAGGAAAGACGGCGGACCTTGCCGCCTATTATGCCTATCAAAAAAGGGACAATCGGGTTACCCGTGACGATGTATGTAAGCGTTTTGGGTGGGACCCTCAAAAGAAAATCATAGCTGTTTACGCATCAAACTGGTTCGACTTTCCACACCTATGCGGAATGAAATCGTTTAAGGATTTTTTAGATTGGATTCAAGTTACCTTAAAGGCCGCCCATGAGAATACTGAAGTCAACTGGCTGTTTAAAGGGCATCCCTGCGATGAATGGTATGGTGGAATTACTTTGAAGGATTTAATATCAGCCGGTGAAAATGAAAGCCATGTTCAGCAGGTCGACACGACATGGAACGGGGCTGACCTCATTGAGTTAATTGATGGTTTGGTGACCTTCCACGGCACAGCCGCTGTTGAATTTGCGGCCATGGGAAAACCTACAATGGTGGCGGACGTGGGGTGGTATCACGATCTGGGTTTTGTGGTGTGGCCGAAGAGTCGAGAGGAATACGTGAAGCTTTTAGGATCCCGCTGGTGGGAGTTATTGAACTTGGAGAGCACAAAATCAGGCGCTCGTTTATTTGGAGGTTGGTATTTTTGCAAGCCATCCATACAAAAGAAATTTCTCATACAAGACGATTCACTTCAGAACCGATTGTATGCGAATTTTCAAACGTTGGTGGAATCCAATCGCGACATTGTAAACGGGGAAGTTGAAACATTAGGTGAGTGGGTGAAAAGCGATGAGAGGTTTTTTCATACCTTCAAAATGAAAAGAGCGGATAACTACACATATTAAAGGAATGAATGTTTGATTCACTTAAACTGATTTGGCAGGACCATTTAGAACTTCGGTCTATTGCCCAGCACCATTCACGGCTCGGTCGATACTTGGCGCCGGCGTACACGGAGTTTTTGGAAAAAACGCGCGAGCGGGTTGCCGTCCCACCGGTCAATAATCCAGGCCTTCAAAAAGCTGCCGCAGAGTTTGAAGAGAAGGGTTTTGCTGTTTATTGGGATGAGAAAGTCGAGACCCTCGCAACAGAAATAATAAACATTATTCAGGCTGAGGAACAGAAAGGTGATCAAGTTTGGGATCAGGACTTTCGGTACACATCTGAAATCTACAGAAAGTTTCCACAGGTCGAGCAGCTTTTCACACACGCACTTGGACCCTTGCTCGAAACGATTTTCCAAACACATTATAAGATTTTTTCCGGGACCATCTTTAAGTCTGAACATCTCAAGGACGATCCTGAAGGATCTCAACTTTGGCATAGCGATGGGGGCCCAGGGACATGTGTGAACACGTTGATTTATCTGAAGGACACACGGAAAGAGCACGGGGCAATGGAGTGTTTACCGTGGAAATATTCCTATGAAATTTTTAAGGGCGAATTTCCTGTGATACGAGCACGATTGGCCAAAGCGGTTGAGCGCAACCCCGATTTAACACGCATGGAACAACGGGCCATTAAGTGCGGATTTTTTGAGGAAAAAATTAAACAGGAATATGCTGATAAAGTGGTGCAACCCGTGGGGCGTGCAGGAACGATCTTAGCCTTCCGAAACAATATTTTGCATCGTGGTGGGTTCCCCTTAAATGGACATTCCAGATACGCGTGCAGTTTCCACTCGTACCCTTCCGATAAGCCCGCGAATCTCGCAAAGTACAAAGAGCTGGGCATCTCGAAGAAAGGGCCATACCCAAAGGATCCCGCTCAAGATTTTTAGGTTAAGGTTCTCGGTGTATGGGCCGAAAGAATTTATTTATAAAAAAATGACATCCTTGGAATAATAAAAATGGAACAAGAAATTCAATTAAGAGTTTACCGACCCTCCTCCGGTAGTTTTGTGACCGGTGTAAAAGAAATCTGGCAGTTTAGAGAGCTCATTTTTTTCTTCGCCCTTCGAAACATTGTCGTCAGGTATAAACAAACAATCGTGGGTGTGGGATGGGCTATCATTCAACCGTTATTCTCATCGGGCGTTGCCGCTGTTGTTTTCGGGCACTTTGCTAAATTGCCCTCCGAAGGTTCGGCCTACATGGCATTTGTTATGTGTGGGGTGATCCCATGGAAAGCCTTTGAGACGGCCATGACAGGGGCCAGTAATAGTGTCACAAGTGAGGGTGGTATTTTGCAGAAGGTCTATTTCCCTAAATTAACCGCAGTATTTTCAACGTTGGGAGTCACGCTCGTTGACTCTTTTCTACAGCTGTTTCTCCTCGTTATTGTTTTACTCGTGTATAATGAACCCATTACGATGTGGTTGTTGCTCACACCCATTGTTGTATTGTGGGCCGCAATGACCGGAATTGCTTTCGGAATATGGCTGGCGCCGCTCAATGTGAAGTTTCGCGATGTGCGTTATGCGTTGCCGTTTGTCCTCCAGATTTGGATGTATGCCGCGCCAGTAGTTTATTCCTCCGAAATTGTTCCAAAAGATAAACTTTTCTGGTATCAGCTAAATCCCCTGAATCCGATTATTGAAACTTTCCGAGGATTGGCGTTGGGGAATAATCACCTGTCCCTGCAATCGGCTGTCATTGCAGTAACATTAACATTGTTGGTTCTGGTTTCAGGTATCAAATTTTTCAAAAAAATGGAGTCCACTTTTGCCGATGAAATCTGATTATAAATCGTTGGAATGCCGAGGAGTTGGAAAGAAATTTCGCATAGGCGGAGCGCGTAAGGTGCAGAATAGCCTGACCGAAACCATTATGGAGTGGTTGCCACGGATGATGGATAACCGCGCCACCCGCGAAGAGTTTTGGGCGCTCAAGAATATATCATTTGACGTTCAGCCTGGGGAAATCGTTGGCATTATTGGACGTAATGGCGCGGGTAAAAGTACGCTGCTTAAGATCTTGAGTGGAGTGACCGCTCCGACGGAAGGTGAAGTTCTTGTGCGGGGTAGAGTGGGCTCTCTTTTAGAAGTGGGCACAGGATTTAACGCTGAATTGACCGGGCGAGAAAACGTATTTCTCAGTGGCGCCATTCTTGGGATGCGCCATGCCGAAGTTGTGCGGAAGTTCGATGAAATAGTGGCTTTTGCGCAGATGGAAAAGTTCGTGGATACCCCCGTCAAACGATATTCGAGCGGGATGCACCTTCGACTTGGGTTTGCGGTTGCGGCGCACTTGGAAGCGGAAATCCTCCTTGTTGACGAGGTGCTGGCTGTAGGTGATGCCGCATTTCAACAGAAGTGTATGGACAAAATTCGCGAAATAACTCGTTCTGGACGAACAGTTCTTTTTGTTAGTCACAGCATGGTGGCTATTTCGAATCTGTGCCAAAGATGCGTTGTGATCAAGGGCGGTGAAATTAAGATGATTGGGAAAACGGAAGATGCTGTGGCTTCTTATTTGGAAGATTCCAGGGGCAGGGCTACCATGCCCCTTCTTGAACGAAAAGACCGGACCGGCACTGGAAAAATTCAATTTAGTGAAGTACATCTTGAGTTCGAGGATGGATTGCGGGTGGAATCCGCTGTTCTTGGCCAGACCGTTAAACTTATTTTCACATTAAGTAAAAAGGTTTCTGAAACGATCGACGAGTTAACGATTGGTGCCATGGTTAGTAATAACTACGGCCAGATTGTGACTACGTTTTGGACCGAGTACGGTAAGAAACGATTCACAATGACCGGGGATTCGCTTCAGATTATTTGTCGGATCCCAAAAGTGCAGTTGGCACCGGGTCGATATACAATCACCATTGGCTTAAGTTCAGCCACCATGGCACTCGATTGGTTAGAAGACGCTGTTGAGTTTGTAGTGACTCCAGGAGATATGTTCGGAACCGGATTTCTCGTCCGACCGGAAAAAATGGGTTTGGTCGTGTGCGATCAAACGTGGTTCGACAGTGAGCATATTCCGGCGGAGGAACGGAAATGACCAAGAAAGTTTTAATCACTGGGAGTAGCGGGCTGATTGGATCAGAAGCAGTTTTGTATTTTGATTCCAAAGGTTGGTCCGTTCATGGAATTGATAACAACATGCGTCGGGAATTTTTTGGCCCGGATGGAGATACCAGTTGGAATCTGGAACGACTTAAAAAGGGGACGAAACATTTTACCCATCATTCGTTGGATATCCGTAATCGAATTGGGGTTTTTGAAATCATTAAAGAGGTGCAACCTGATTGCATCATTCATTGCGCCGCGCAACCGTCCCATGATTTAGCGAAGGATAGACCCTTTGATGATTTTGAGGTTAACGCGGTGGCGACGTTAAACATGCTCGAAGCCACTCGGCAGCACTGTCCTGAATCACCTTTTATATTCATGAGCACCAACAAGGTGTATGGTGACGCACCCAATGAAATTCCACGGGTTGAACTAGAAACCCGATATGATTACGAGCGTGCAGAAGATTACGATGGCGTGCCTGAAACATGCCGAGTTGATGCGTGTCTTCACAGTTTGTTTGGAGCTTCAAAGTTGGCCGCGGACATTATGGTTCAGGAGTATGGCCGATACTTTGACATGCCGACAGTGTGTTTCAGGGGAGGTTGTTTGACAGGGCCGAATCATTCCGGCGCAGAAATGCACGGATTTCTCTCATACTTGGCAAAGGCTGTGCGAGAAGGCCGAAAATATCGGATATACGGGTACAAAGGCAAACAGGTCCGGGACAACATTCATTCTTTTGACGTCTGCGAGGCGTTTTACCAGTTTTATGAAAATCCCCGAAAAGCCTCTGTATACAACCTAGGCGGGGGTCGGGAAAACAGTGTTTCCATGCTGGAAGCCATTGCGCAATTTGAGGCATTGTATGACAAGAAACTAGACTGGGAGTATATTGATCAAAATAGAACAGGAGATCATATTTGTTACATCAGCAACCTGACCCGGTTTAAGCAGGATTATCCTAAGTGGAAACAGTCCAGAACCCTCGCCGCAACACTTGCTGAAATTGCGGGCATCAATAAAGTCGCGTTTTAAATGAACCAAGCTAACAACAGTGTGTTTGACCTCTCAGACCCGGAAATCTGGTCGAAAGAATACTTTCACAGCATGGTTTTACAGGGGCTTCGTCGAGAAGGCTTTACCTTAAGCTCTGTGGATGCCTTTGCCCAAGTCCTTAAAGTGGGTTCTTGCCGAAACTTAGATGAAACACTCGTTGAATTTCTAAAGGTGGCCCCTGATAAAGACGAAGCCGAAAAAATCGCTATTCATTTGAGCGCCGTGGTGAAAGATAACATGACGTGTTATTTGCGTGATACCGACGAGAAAAATCGGGTGATTTCATGGCCTAATAATCAACGGGCAAAACGAACTGATCCATCGAAGTACGTTGATATTTATGAGGATTATTTTTATCGGGATACGCATCGGTTTATAAATAAACAAACGCCGATCGGGAGTGCGGGGTCATGTTTTGCGTCGCGTATATCACATCAGCTTCAGCTTTGGGGATACAATTACATCATAGAAGAAGATGATCTTCCGGCTGATATTTCACCTAGGGATGTTGCTTCAACTATCTACAGGTCGGCATCTGCTCGCTACGGGAATTTGTTCAATGTGCCAAGCATGCGACAGATGGTGGAGCGGGCATTTGGATTGCACGAACCCGAGACCATCATTGCTCGCGACGGGAAAAGAATCATTGACCCGTTTAGGGCGATCACAGCCTTGTATAAAACCGAAGAGGGATATTTAGAAGATTACCGAAAGCATAACGAGGGACTCCGCAAGGCCCTGAGTAAATGCGAAGTGTTTATCCTGACGCTTGGACTGACGGAGGCGTGGCAATTCGTCCATTCAGGTCAGTACGTCAGTGTGGCTCCATGGAAGGTTGAGCCAGTTCTCTTGCGTAAAAAGAATCTTAATGTGAAAGAGAATGTCGAAGAGCTTGAAAAACTTTTCGAAATTTATAGGCGCTTTGTGCCGGGCATAAAGCTGATCATTAGTGTTTCTCCTGTACCTTTAAATAAGACATTTTGTAATGACCGGCATGTGGTCGAAGCTTCAAGTTATTCCAAATCAACTTTAAGAGCGGCCGCAGAAGAGTTCGTGCGGAATCATCCAGAGTCCTGTTTTTATTTTCCTTCCTACGAAATGGTTATGTACGGAACCCGGAAAGCTTGGGAGCCGGACATGCGTCACGTTTCTTGGGACGCGGTGCGCAGAGTCATGAGGCTTTTCCAAATCATGTACTTGGAAGATCAACAACCTTATCCTATTAAAACCGACGAAAAAGGGTTTGTTTTCTGGATCAGAAACCTGTTGGGGAAAAGTTAGGTTGATAGCCCACGTACGCATTCTCAGTCCTCATTTTTTGTAAAATGCGATTTCTTATTCTAGATTCTCCGGGTTCGTTACCATTTCCATTTGGTGGCGGAACAAAAATGCTTAAGTGGTACCTCATCGAAGGGTTGCGCAATCTTGGGCACGCCGTTCATTATGTGTGTTTGGACGAAAAAATTTTGCGACCAGCGCAACAGGAGATGTATGCTCGACTCAGCGAATATGTTTCAAAAATCGGTGCCGTGCTGACCTACCGTGAAAATCTTTCCGACAAGGATGAAACTGAGATCTATAAGAATATGATCCAGGAATTCGCTCCTGATTTCCTGTTGTGTTATAATGTCAGACCTGTTGAGCTTCTAGAGGGATATAAAACAGAGATAAAAAGAGTGATCATATCTATTGATCTCGACCACCTCCCTTCATTCTACAGAGTTTCAGAGGAATTGCTCCACGGCTCATTGAAAGTTAAATGGTCTGCGTTAAAGCAGTTAGTACCCGTGCTCTTGGGAGCATACCATTATCGTCGTGACCTCATCTCCCATTTCAAAAAGGCGGACTTATTAATAAACCACGCGGCAAATCATGCTGACTGGTTACGTGAACACACAGGACGTCGAACACTCTACGTGCCAAACCCCGTTGGTGGCCGGTCTGTGATTGGAGATCCGATTTTCCGATGGGCTCCTGTTTCACCACCACGGTTTTTGTTGGTTGGAAATTTTAACGGCATAGCGACACTGAGTGGATTTTATTTTTTCGTACAAAAAGTAATGCCTTATTTGTGTGAGGTATTGGATGCAGGGAAATTGGAGATTCATATACTCGGAAAAGGAGGGATTGAGCCCCGAATTAAAAAAGTGTTGGATCGTAAGGGCATTTTTTGGCCCGGTTTTATTGAGGATCCATTGCCTGAGTACGAAAAAGCCTGTGCCATGGTTGTGCCCACACCTATTAAACTAGGGTTTCGCACACGGATACTGGACGCGTTCCGGTACGGTTTACCCGTCATTGCGCATTCAGCAAATGCTTTAGGATTTCCAGAAATGAAACATCGGATAAATTGTTTGATGACAGATAATGGCCAAGAAATGGCCATACAGATGATTGAGTTGGCGGAAAACGAAAAGTTGCGGAATGAAATTTATAAAAATTCTTTAAACGAGTTTAATTCAAATGTATCGGCTGACCATACATGTCGTAAGATTGTAGAGTTTTTGAAGACCTAAAAGGTGAGATTATGAGAAAAATAAAAATATTTGGAGCGGGGTCCATAGGTAATCATTTAGCAAACGCGTCCAGACGCATGGGCTGGGAAGTTATTGTGTGCGATGTAAACCAGGCAGCACTGGACCGCATGAAAAATGAAATATATCCTGGCCGATATGGCGCTTGGGATGAGTCCATCCGCCTTTGTCTTGTGAAAGACGCGCCTACAGGGGGATTTGATTTAATTCATATTGGTACCCCACCTGAGCATCATATTCCACTAGCCATTGAGGCGTTGAAGGAAGAACCCCGCGCTATACTCATTGAAAAGCCTTTGTGTCCCCCAGATCTCGCCGGGGCGGACGAGTTATGGATTCGCACAATAGAATCGAGAACACGCGTTTATTGCGGGTTCGACCATGTTGTTGGAAAAGCGGCGCTGAAATTTGCCGAGATATTTCAATCGGGTATCCTAGGCAAAGTGGAAACAATTGACAGTGAGTTCAGGGAACATTGGGATGGGATATTTAAAGCGCATCCTTGGTTGACTGGGCCTGAAGACACTTATTTGGGATATTGGAAACGTGGCGGTGGAGCCAGTGGCGAACACAGCCACGCGATAAATTTCTGGCAGCACCTCGCCCACATGACCGGTTCTGGAAAAGTGATCGAAGTTTCCGGAATGCTTGTGTACGAAAAACAAGGCAAAGCTGAGTACGACAAACTTTGCAGTTTAAACCTGAAAACAGAATCAGGACTTATAGGCCGAGTGATCCAGGATGTCGTGACACGACCGCACCGGAAACGCGCGCGGATACAAGGTTCGGAAGGATACCTTGAATGGATCGCAAATTATACCCCCGAAGGTGACGCTGTAATGCTTCAAATTGCAGGTAAACCGGAAGAGATTGCCGGGTTACCTAAAAAAAGACCGGACGATTTTATTTGCGAGCTAGAGCACATCGACAACGACCTGAAAAACGGGGGTGAATGCCAATCGCCTTTAAGTTTAGAGCGTGGACTCGATACAATGTTAGTTGTTGCAGCGGCTCATAAAGGTCAAGCCGAAGGTAAAACGATTAAAATAGACTATACCTCTGGTTACAAACACGCCTCCATTACTTAGTTTCTTGTTAATTTAAACTGCCCATAAAGCCCCGAAATTGAAGATATGAATACCTATAACTTTAATGACCTATTCGTTTTTGATCTGGCAAACAACCACCAAGGATCCATCGATCACGCTCGAAGGATTGTCAAAGAAATCGGGGAAGTTGTTGCCGCGAACCAAGTGCGCGGCGTTTTCAAATTCCAGTTTCGGCAACTAGAAACTTTTGTGCACCCGGCGCATAAGGAGAACAGTAAAAACAAACACATTCCGCGTTTTCTTGCGACGCGGTTGGTGAAGAATGATTTCTCTCAACTCGCCGAGGATGTCAGAAAGGCAGGATTAATAACGATGTCCACGCCATTTGATGAAGGATCAGTCCACGATGTCGTTGAGCTTGGAATTGAAATCGTAAAGGTGGCGAGTTGTTCGGCAACCGATTGGCCACTATTGGAAACCATCGCTGAATGCAATAAGCCGGTGATCTTCTCCACAGGAGGCCTGACATTTCAACAAATCGACGATCTTGTCAGCTTTTTTGACCATCGCCGTGTTGAGTTTGCCATCATGCATTGCGTCTCGATTTATCCAACACCAGATGAACATTTGGAACTGAACCAAATCGACCAAATAAAGCGCCGGTACAGGGATAAAGTGGTCGGATATTCGACCCATGAAGTGCCTGCCGATACGACACCTGTTATTGCGGCTGTAGCAAAAGGAGCACTTATTCTCGAGCGCCACGTGGGAATTGAAACAGAAAAGACAAAGCTGAATGCTTATTCTTCTACGCCAAGTCAGATTGATGCTTGGATAAAAGCCGCGATCAAAGCCAAAACAATGTGCGGTCACGACAAACGTCCAGAGGCGTTACTTGAGGAAAGAGAGTCGTTGGACTCTCTTAAGCGCGGGGTTTATGTCCGGAAAAACTTGAAAAAAGGTGTAGAAATTGAGTCCGATGACGTTTACTTCGCGATGCCATTGATGCCCGGGCAAGTGACATCGGGCGAGTGGAGGAAGGGAATTTCTTTAAATGCTGATGTTGAAAAAGATGGAGCATTAATACGGAGCGCTGTTTCATTGCCTGACCATCCGACCAGAAAAATTTTATACACGGCTGTTCATACGATTAAAGCCATGCTTAACGAAGCTCGGATAGCCGTGGGCACAGACTTTTCTGTGGAGTTTTCTCACCATTATGGAATTGAAAAATTCACTGAAATTGGGGCGATTTTAATCGACTGCGTGAACCGGGAGTATTGTAAGAAACTTGTGATTCAAATCCCCGGGCAACGGCACCCGAACCACTTCCACAAGCGTAAGGAAGAAACATTCCAAGTTCTCTACGGGGTCCTTGAACTGGATCTCGAAGGAAAGCATAGGAAACTTTATCCTGGAGATACCATCCTCGTTCCCCAAGGGGTATGGCATTCCTTTTGGTCCGGTTCAGATGCTGGGGTCATCTTCGAAGAGATTTCAACCACTCACTTTAACAACGACTCCTTTTACGAAGACAAAAACATCAACAAAATCGATCGCTCCGAACGCAAGACCAAAGTCAGTCAGTGGGGAAGATATCAATTGTAAATTATCAATTATTAATGATGAATTATAAATGAAGGGCCGAAAGAAAGTGGCCGGTAAAAAGAAATGAAAGTTGACTTGGGGGAGAGGACGAAGAAGTACGCTGTGCGTGTGGTAAGATTGTACTGTGCGCTGCCGAAGGAAACAGAGTATCAAGTGTTAGGAAGGCAGCTTTTGAGAAGTGGCACTTCTGTTGGGGCAAATTATTCTGAGGCGAATCGGGCAAGGTCCAAAAGCGAATTTATCGCAATAATGGGTAGTTGCTTAAAGGAGTTGGATGAAACTAAGTATTGGTTTGATGTTCTTATTGAAAGCGGCTTGGTGCCTGATTGAAAACTTCAGGCTCTTATTAATGAAACTCAGGAGCTTTCGGCTATTTTTACTACGATTATCAAAAAAACGCGACAAAGCGCGAATTCTTCAATTTAGCATTTATAATTTATAACTTATAATTGGTTCTCATGTTTTTAGGAAAAAACATACTTGTTGTTGTTCCCGCCCGTGGGGGGAGCAAAGGCGTCAAATTAAAGAATATTCATCCGTTGCAGGGGCGTCCATTGATTGCGCATGTGGGAGATGTGATGAGAGGTGTGTCCATGGCGGACCGGGTAGTGGCGTCTACGGACAGTGATGAGATTGCGCGTGTGGCAAAGGACTCGGGAATTGATGTGCCGTTTTATCGGCCTGAAAGTTTGTCGGGAGATCGTATCGGGGATTGGGACGTGTTAGTGCATGCATTGAACGAGTGTGAGGCACTTGATCAGAAACAGTATGACGTGGTAGTTATGCTACAACCGACTTCACCGCTAAGGAAACCAGAGCACGTGATTGCGGTCATTGAGAAGTTAATAAGCGAAAATCTGGATGCCGTGTGGACAGTGAGTCCGACCGATTTAAAGTATCATCCTCTTAAACAACTCACGGTTAATGAAGCAGGGCACATGGAGCATTTCATGCCAGAAGGGCGAAACATCATAGCCCGGCAACAATTGAAACCCGTGTACCATCGCAATGGCGCAGCCTACGCGATCTCGCGCGAGTGTCTGCTGACCCATAAGAGCATTATTGGCAAGAAAACAGGTGCGATCATTCTTCACGAACCCATGATCAGCATTGATACCATTGAAGACTTCGAAAAAGTTGAGAAGCAGATGATTTTATAACGGATCTTGCTGATGGCGAAGAGCCATTCGTTAAGATTTCCTAAAAAAGTTAAGAATGTCTCGTAAAGTATTTGTCACAAACAAAGTTCTCTATCCAATGGTTCGCAACGCTTGGGCGGCATACTGGAAGAATAAGTTAAAATTAAAAACAGAACACGAAAAGCACAGTGTAATTCCTTTTGTGCGAATTAAGAATGAGGATTACTGGTTGGAGCCTGGTTTACGGGCTTTATCCAAGGTTTTTAAGAAGATCGTGGTTCTGGAGAACGGAAGCACTGATAAAACGAACGAGATTATTAAAAATTTGCAACACGAGGGATTGCCTATAGTCGCGTACCATTATAAGGATCGTTATCGCAATGATAATCTTGTACGAAACCTTGTATTAGACCACGAGTTTAATGCCGATTGGTTTTTTATGGCCGATGGAGATGAGTTGTATTAGGAGAAGTCCTGTGTGGATATTCTAAAATTTTGTCAGGACAAAGAGAATCTGAAGTATCAGAAAATAAGTTTGCACGCTAGGTTGCTTCACTTAGAAAACCCACTCCGAGCGACCATGCCCTTTTGCGAGAATGTCAGGTATGGGTACGGACGCCTCTTTTCAGCGAATATAGTGAGGTTCGGTGAGCCGGGGTGGAGGGATACTCCGTTTTACGACACGAATCAAAAGTTGTTACATTTTCCATCGAACCACAGGCACTTCCTTCGAGATACGTTTTTTCTCCACGCAACGAATTTAAAAAGAAGTTCTCAAAACCCTGATTGGAAGGGATGGCAGTCTGTTGATCCAGACCATGCTCATTATAGAAATTCAAGATATGCTGGGACAGATGCCAATTATGTGAGCCTAGAGTTTTTTCCAAAAGAAATCACTGAGTGCAAATATAGTGATCATAATCACTACATGAAGAAGATACTGGAAGCTGAAATAAAATTTATTTAAAAATAATTAAGAAAATTGTTCATTAGTAGCGCCGTTCATTGGGCGGAGCCTGGGGAGAATCATTAATGTTATCAAAAGCGTCGAAATTTTTAGAAGAGCAGTTGGGTTATCCAACAGTGGGAGTCGTTGAGGCTGGATCGCGTATTACATCGCGATCTCTCGCATCCCAAGAAATTTATTACGGTTTAAAAAACAAAAAAATCATTGGCTTTGAGCCTGATCAAGAAGCCTGCGATCGATTGAACAAGGAGGCATTAACCGGATGCCATTATTATGCCATTGGATTAAGCGATCGAAACGGACGTGAACCTCTTTATATTACAAAAGACGCCCGTAGCAGCTCTTTGTTTCAGCCGAATTCTGAATTTTTGATTCGGTTTGTGGGGGGCGATCGACTAACCCTTGAAAAAGAAATATCGGTTGTTGTCACGACAATCGGGGACGTCCTGACCCGTGAAGGAGGAAGTAGGCATCATTTGATAAAAGCGGATGTCCAAGGGGCAGAACTTAAAGTTTTAAAAGGAGCCTCTACGTTCCTGAAGGAGTTTTGTATGATTGTGGTGGAAGTGGAATTCTCGTATGTTTATAAGGACCAGCCATTAGCAGGAGACGTTTCCACTTTTCTTACCGGTGAAGGATTTGAATTTCATCATATGGTTCACACTGGTGGGTTCCTTGAAAACAAGGGAGTGAGCACCGGGGTCACGAGGGCTATGTGGGGGGATGCGATGTACGTCAAAGCGCCGACACACGTTTCAGCGGCGGAATGGCCCGCGTTTGCGGTATTGGCTTCGCTTTATGATTGTCATGATCTAGTGGTTACTGCACTCAAGGCCATGAAGAAGAATGAGCTTATTGAAGAATACCTTAAAAAAACATTTCCAGATGTTCAAAAGCGAGAAGATCAATTTAGTTGTCGTGAACTGTTAGGCCTGCTACGGCGAAAGTTAATCGGTCGTTAGAATGAAAATTTCCATTTTTATAGAACATGACGCGGTGATTCGTCATTTCGTGAATAGCGAGTCCTTTAAAGATCTCGTTAAAGCCCATGATGTGACCTTTGTGTTTCCGCCAGTCGGATATAAACGCGTCAAAACCGACGTTTCTCAATTGCCACTCGGAGCGTCGTATCGTCATTTGAATGTGCATCAAACGCGGTTGATGTATCAGAGGCGAATGTTCCTCGTTGATCGCTTACGCTTCCGCCCTGGTAAACATTTCGCCACACTTCGCAAGTTATATAGACTGGCGCTGAACGAGTTTAAGGGGGAATGGTCAAAAAACGTTTTAAATTACACTTGGTACGGGTTACCCGTTATTAACACATGGTTTAAAGCTCGGGAAATAAAACGCCTCAAAGGAATCCCAAACGAAGAATTAGACAATCTCATCAACGAACTTAAGCCGGATGTTATTGTTCATCCCTGTGTCCTTGAAGGCGTGTTTTTAAATGATTTGGTAGAGATCTCGAAACGATTAGATGTGCCTTTAGTAGTGATCATGAATTCATGGGATAACCCGTGTACAAAACAAGCAATGCTGGGTCAACCTGATTGGTTGTTGGTGTGGGGCGAACAAACCAAGCGACATGCGTTAACATTTATGCATGCAGATCCCGAGAGGGTTGTGGAGTTTGGGGCGGCCCAATTTGAAATTTATCGTGAACCGGCGCGAATTAATCGCCATGAGTTCTGTCGTATTCATAACATCGACCCCTCCAATAAAATTTTATTGTATGCAGGGTCGAGCAAGGAAACCGACGAGTTTGAACATTTGCTTACCTTGGAAAAAGCGATTGAAAGTGGATTGTTTAATCAGCTTGTCGTTGTGTACAGGCCGCATCCTTGGGGTAACGGGGGTAAGGACGGTAAACGCATTATTGATTATCCTTGGCAACACGTGCGTATTGAGAGTCACATGCGCCCTTACTTAGAACAGATCAAGAAGGGTGACTTAACAGCGTGGTATCCTTCTTACAAAGATGCACAAGATACCCTCAGTTCAATCGACATGTTAATGAGTCCGCTTTCCACCATCATTCTCGAAGCCGCGATGATGGGAAAGCCAGTGATGTGTTACATGGCTGACGATGAAAAAGAGGCTCAACACTTCCAACTCGTTGCGCCTTTGGCGCACTTTGAAGATATGCTCGCAATGCCCGAAGTCGTCGTGGCAACAGGTAAAAATGAGCTCACCGAAGGTGTGGCACGTTTAATCAAAAATCAAGAGCGCCCGGGTTTTCAGGATCAACTTAAAAAGGCATGTGATTTCTTTGTGAAACCCCATGCTGAACCATACAGCAAGCGGCTTGTCACATTTCTTGAACAAGTGCATTCCGGGAAATGAATTGAAACGATCATTGGCCATCTCACAGAAACCAAAGATTCTATGGTTTTTCAGAAGATCGCGTCATGAGTGGCAGCATGAGTGGGAACAAGGAGACCGATCCGGGGAATTTTTTTACGGTATGATTAGTTTAGCTCAGAAGTATTCCGTGGCTTTTGTGGAGGACCCTGAGAAAGGGTGCTTGTACAAAATCTGGCGCCCCATTGAACAACAATTATCAAAAATGATGGGCATGGGGTTTGCGTTGAATGCTGTTATTTCACATTTAACAAAGTTGAACCGGGCAGAAACTGTCATTAGCACTGTGGATACGTGTGGATTACCCGTTGGCTTTTTGAAGCGGTTAGGTTTGGTCCGTAGTCGTTTGGTGTACCTAAGTCAGGGGCTATCAGATCGCGTGAACCGCCATGGAAAGAAAAATTTAGTGTCTCGATTTTACTTATGGTGTGCCGGAGGTGCGGACACTTGGGTTGTATTAGGTGAAGGTGATAGGCAGCCGTTGGCAGATTGTCTCGGTGTTAAAAGTGATCGAGTACACGTCATCCCATTTGGGGTGGATGTCGAATTCTGGAGACCTGATTCCGTCGTGCCTCAGGAGGAATTATTGAGCATTGGATCTGACCCTGCGCGTGATTATACGACACTTCTGCGTGCTACAGAATATCCATTGCATATTATAACCCGCTTAGAAGTGCCCAGTGCCCAGGTGAATCAGACTGTGCGGACCACAAATGAGCACACGTCCATTGAACTGAGGAGCATCTATTCAAGTGCGAGAATGGTCGTGATTCCCGTGAAAGACGTTGCTCAGCCCTCAGGACAAAGTGCAACACTCCAGGCCATGGCCTGTGAGGCCGCTGTGATTGTAACGAAAAATAAAGGTTGGTGGGCTGAGGGAATACTTGAAGATGGGAAAAATTGTCTACTGGTGCCCCCAAATAATCCGCCAGCTCTACGTAAGGCTATTGAAAGACTTTGGAATGATAAAAATTTGTGCAGATCTTTAGGAATTGAAGCTCGCAAAACGGTGGTCGAAAAGTTGAGTGAACAAGTGATGGCACAGGCCTTGGACAAAATTCTTGTCACAGAGGAGACAACCTAATGCTCAGGAGCTTATTTAGAAAGGGGCGATCATTCGTTGCAGGTGCACCGAGGCATTTTGAATCACGGATTGCCCAGGCTTTTTCCCGACTCTACCTTCACGCGGATCATCCTAGCTGGGTGCTCGCCGAGGAAATGCGTGAACTAAATCACATTGCCGAAACACTCGGGATCAGGACAAAACAAATTCTTAACCCCCAAGCTGTCCACGGCCAATCCATCTTTTATGCGAGCCAGTTTGTATTAGAGCGCCTTGATCTAATCAAGTGCTCCAACCGAATCGCCCTCGCTTATTTTCATGGTAAACCCATTCCCGAAGAACCTGGGTTTCAGCGATGCCTCGATTCTTTAACGAAAAATCACCATCACATTTCTCGGGTTCAAGTATCAAACAGCGCGTTTAGGGATTTTGTGTTAGCAACAGGCATTGACCCAACGAAAGTTTTTCTTATTCCGATTGGCATTAACCCCACGATTTTTAAGGAGCAAACCAAAGATTCAAAAAGGGCCGTGCGGGAACGCCTTGGAATCCCTGATAACGCCAAGGTGATCGGATCGTTTCAAAAAGATGGAGTGGGATGGGGAGACGGGATGAAGCCCAAATTGATAAAAGGGCCAGACACATTTTTGAAAGTCATACAGGAGTTGCGGAAACAAGTACCAGAACTTCACGTGATGCTTACAGGCCCTGCACGGGGATACATCAAAGCTGGATTGGAAGAGATGAAGGTTTCGTACACGCACAAGTACGTAGAGAATTATCGCGAAATTGGAGATATGTTTCAGGCCTTGGATTTGTACATTGTCGCGTCGAGGGAAGAAGGAGGACCCAAAGCGATTTTGGAATCGATGATCTCCGGGGTCCCTATAGTTTCGACGCGTGTAGGACAGGCCATTGACCTCATCCAACATGGAGTTAATGGCTGGCTGGCCGATGTTGAGGATGAACAGAGTTTAACCCGATGCGCCGTACAGGCTTTGAATATGGACGAGGCAACTTTAAGGTCCTTCAGGACTGCCGCATCACTCACCGCGCGTGAAAACTCGTACGAAGCTCAAGTACCCCTTTGGAAAAAGTTTTTCGAGGGATTTGTGATATGAACTTTTTAAATCTTTTTCGACATCAAAAAGAAGCCATAGCTACCGTGGCTTTTAACATGAAGCCCGTCCTCAATCCGTGGGGGGGAGGGAACCAGTTTGTGCTGCAATTGGCCAAGTACCTTGAGCAAACCGGGTTTAAAGTCACTTATGCACTGAATCAGAAAGTTGATCTCATAGTGCTCGTGGATCCACGTGTTCAGGATACCGTTCATTTTGGCGTTTCTGAAATCCAGGAATACCTAAAAGTTAATCCAAAGGTTAAAGTGCTCCATCGGGTTAACGAGTGCGATCAACGGAAAAATTCTTCATTCATGGATGACCTTCTAAAAAACACGAATGAAGTAGCCGATTTCACTGTATTTATCTCTGATTGGCTCAAAGGTTATCATGCTGAAAAATGGTACGACACAAGAAAGCCGCATCGGGTCATCATCAATGGAGCTGATCCGTCTGTTTTTCATCCTATTGGAGGAGAGATCTGGGCACCGGGGAAAAAATTTCGGTTAGTGACACATCATTGGTCAAAAAACGAGTTAAAAGGGTTTGCGGAATATGCAGAAGTTGATTCCTTGATTTCAGAAGGCATGAATGACTTTGAGCTGTGGATCATTGGGCGATGGCCGGATGAAATGAAGTTTAAGACCGCGAAGTTATTACCGCCTTGCAATGGAAAAGAATTAGCTCAACTTTTACGCCAGTGCCATGGCTACATAACGGCCTCTCGGTATGAGCCCGGAGGAATGCATTTTATTGAGGGGGCTCAATGCGGCCTGCCGTTGGTCTATCATCAAGATGGAGGAGGAATTGTTGAAGTGGGTCGCCCGATGGGAGTTGGGTTCACAGGATCTGTTAAGGACGCCATCATTGCCCTTCGCGACGGGTATCAGAAGTATAGAGAATCCCTATTAAATGAGCCGCCGTCAGGTGATTTAATGTGCCTGCAGTACCGCAGGGTTATTGTACAAATGCTCAGTGTGTAACCCATATGCCTGAAAATATATTTTTTCAAGAAGCGCCGTTCATGAAGGAGTACTTGGAGGAGACGTATGTTTACCTCCCCTACGTGATGCATTTCCATCGTCCGCTGGTCAGGAAAACGTGTTTCTCAACCGATAGATATGGGTTTCGGACGACCCATTTAAATGACGGAACAGAAGCCAGTCTTGACGATTTTAACGCAGGGAAATATCAAAATCCATGCGCACTGGTGGGGAATAGCACAGCTTTCGGCGTAGGCGCGTTATCCAACAAGGAGACAATATCTTCCGGGCTAAACGGAATCACCTCCGGAACATGGTTTAATTTTGCGGGGAGAACGTTTAACCCCTTTCAGGAACTCATCCTTTATCAGATGTTTTGTCAGGTAAAACTTAAAGGATTGGCTTTGATGACAGGAATCAATCTCTACGACATGACCTACCGATTTAATCAACCCGTTCGGTCGGCAGTCGAACCGTTTTATTTGGAGAAGTTCGTTTCAGAACGATTAAAGAAGGTTCGGCAAAAAGGATTGAAAGAATTATTAAAAGAACGGTTTTTGGGAAGGAAAGCGATTGTAGAACGAGATGATTTTCTGTTTTCTACCGTTCTAAATGACATAAACACCGGACTGGACGGTATCCCTGATTTGTCGGAGTCGGCACCAATCATAAATGCGGCGATGGCCACATGGAGGAATATACTTCAAATATGGAGATGTTTAACTCCAAACCGGATGGGGAAGTTGATGGTGTTTATTCAGCCTGTGCCTGAGTGGTTTGGGCGACCCTTAAATCCCAAGGAAAAAAGGCTTCTTGATTTTGTGGACCTTGAGCGCGGGGAAAAGTGGGGCAGGGTACACCGATTCATTCAAGGCATCTCAGCAGAATACAGATTACGTCAGGAACAATTGTTCGCTGAGGAGAACATTGAATTTTGTGATCTGAACAGGGAGGAATCTTTAATAGGAACAGAATGGGTTTTTATTGATCGATACCATGTCACCGGAACGGCGCAGCAAGTCATTGCAAGAATCATTGCACGCAAAATGGGGCTGAATTGAGACGGTTTTTAAGACAGGCAAAGCTGGGGATGAAAGTCATTCTCTCACGAGTTGCCCGCCACCAGCCGCGTGTTTTTTACGGATTTAAAGACATACCCGGGCCCGACCAACCTGCGCATGGTGGGGTTGTTAAATTCCAACGGATGCAGAGGCCTTATCCTAATACACCGGATCAATTTAATGTTCTTTATATGGTGAGTAGTTTCGCTCCCTCCGAGGCGGGCGTTCTGGCATGGGCATCGCGTATGAAAGGAATACCGGTGCTATGGAATCAAAATGGAGTGGCTTATCCCGGTTGGAAACGTGATCGGTGGAAAGAGGCTAACGCGCAAATGCGTTCTGTATTGTCTCGAGCTAACCATGTCCTTTACCAAAGCGATTTTTGTAAAAGAGCGGCGGACGAGTTTATTGGAAAATGCCAATGCCCCTCTGAGGTGCTTTATAATAGTGTGGATACACGGGTTTTTGTGCCTAACGAAAAAAGCCTCAATGCGACACCATTGATCCTTCTTCTGGCAGGGAACCAATATCAGTGGAATCGATTTAAGACAGCCATTGATTGTTTGCGTGAGGTTTTGAAGGAACTACCTGACGCCGAATTGCACGTGACAGGTCAATTGAACTGGGCTGATGGAAACGTGCCACACAAGGACGCTGAGGAGTACATGGTTAAGGTAGGCGTTCGCGATCATGTAAAATTGCTTGGGCCCTATGTGCAGCAGGATGCCGTCAAAGTTTTTCAGGCGGCCCACGTACTCCTTCACACTAAGTATAATGATCCATGTCCCGGCGTTGTGGTCGAAGCGATGGCGTGTGGGTTGCCGGTTGTCTATTCGAACACCGGAGGGACAGGAGAATTGGTGGGTGACAAAGCGGGAGTAGGCGTTGATTCACAAGCCAGTTGGGAGAAGGAGTACCCTCCCTCAGCTGAAGCGTTGGCCATGGGAGTTATAAAGGTTTTCCAAAACCTACCAACTTACTCCCTTGCGGCGCGCACGAGGGCTGTGGACTATTTCGACATTGAACCGTGGCTAGCACGACATGCCGTGATTTTCCAAAGTTTTCTCAAGACCTAAACTCGTCAGGCGGATTTCCATACTTTGAAGTCGGCCAAGGAAAATGGGGGGTTGGTTTCTTTTAGTCTGAGCAGCGGTACGTTGCCGAAGAATGAGGACCATGTTGAATACGAACTCGGCGGCCCAATGATCGCAGAGCACTTGGCGAGCAAGTAAAGATCGTGAATATAATGACCAGGAGCCATAACCACATCTAATCCAGCAAATGCTTCGATGGGTTGCGGCTCATTGGAGGCAATTAAAAACCGGCAAGGTTCACCTTTTAACTCCTGATACCGCTTCATAATACGAACGTAAGAGTCAGTTTCAAAAAAATATTTTCCACCATCCCAATGCCGGTAATCCCCATGACGAATGTGAACACCGACCGTCGGTTTTTCAGTGGCGAGATGCTTGGCGGCAAATGTATTGATCGATTGAAAATGAGAATCAACAGGAGTAAAATAAGATTTCAGGATATCTGCATGTTTCTCGACCAACGGTTTACTGCGGAATCCGTAACCACGCGCAAACAGAATTTTGGTAACCTTTGCTTTTTGCAGAAATGCAGCGCTGCCGAGGTCCTCATTTTCCCATCCTGAATCCATGACACTCAGTGGACCTTGATGCGGAACTAGGCGTGAAATCTTTTGAATGATGCGGTAAGTCAATTCACCCGTTTTTAATTGTGACGTTACTGGAGTTGGGTATGACGGAATGCGCCCAGCAAATGATCCAGCGAAGTACGGGGCGAATTCGTGGAATCCGGGAAATAACACAGGGATCCCGCTCTCTGCTGAGAAAGCTATAAAATGAGCAAAATGGACAATTTGATTGCCGAGTGCTCCGATTTTTTCACTTATAACAATCACGTGATTTTAGGGAATAATTTGAAACTCAAACTTTTAGGTTTGTTTTAATGGAAAAGCAAATGGGTATTAGCGCCACGCTGAGTAGTCCCCCTTTGGTCAGTATCCTCATGCCCGTGTATAATGCAGAGGAATTTCTGGCCTTTGCCGTTGATAGCCTAAGAGCTCAAACCTTTTCGGATTGGGAGTTAATCGCGGTCAACGACGGGTCAACGGATCGGTCTCAGGAGATATTGATGTCGTACAATGACCCGCGCATAAGGGTGGTCACCCTTGCACAGAATGCCGGAATTATAGGTGCGCTGAACGCAGGGGTGAAACAGTGTCGAGGCCAATATATCGCCCGGCAGGATGGCGATGACGTATCATACCCTACAAGACTTGAGAAACAGTTGGCGTTTTTTGAGAAACAAGATGGCTTCGCACAAAAGTATGTCATCGTGGGGTCTGCATGTGACATCATTGATTCCAAGGGCGACATGGGGCGGTACGTTGGATTTCCCAAAACGGATGTCGAGATACGGTGGCACTCGCTTTTTAATAATCCTTTCGCGCACACCTCAATAATGATTAGGCGGTCGGCCATAAAAGGTGAGACCGGGCCTTACAAAAGGGAAGCCTTACACGTTGAGGACTATGATTTATGGGCGCAACTTTTAGGAACGGGATATGGATTTAATCTAAAAGAAGCTCTTGTTGGGTATCGAGTGGGGCCACAGCAGATAAGTCAAAAAGCGGCAAGTTTGCAGGAATCTAACACGACAATGATATCTCAGAAACAATTGGCTGCTTTGGGATTCGAAATGTCTACGCAAGAGGTCGAGGAATTGCGGCGGTTTGTTGAGGTGTTTCCAGAACGTGTAGAAGAAGGGCATATTGCGCCTTTGTTAAGGCTTATGCAGATTGCGGATGAGTTTGCCTGCCGCATGGGTCACGCTCTTTGGACGTTTAAATTGCGGGTGAGCCTCCAGAAACGCCTACGGTTGGCGCTTAAAACGCATCCATCCGTTGTGCGCGACGCAGGCAAGATTCTGCTTCGGGAACGGACATCCAATCCATTAGTCTCGCTTGCTACACTTTGCAGCTAACCTCAATGAACCTTTGGCTTTCAATTGTTATTTGCACATTTAACCGGGCGCGGCTCCTTGAGATAGTGCTCGAGAGTCTTAAAGGACAAACGAAATGGAACGATGAGCGGTACGAAGTTTTGGTCATTGATAATAATTCCACGGACAATACCGCTTTGGTGTGCGAACAGTTCGGGGTCAAAAGAGTGCAGGAGACAAAGCAAGGATTATCCCACAGCCGTAATCGCGGTGCTGAGGAATCACGCGGAACGTACGTCGCCTATGTTGACGATGATTGTCGGATTCCTGAAGGCTGGCTTGAAGAAGCATTTAAAATAATGGATCGTGAAAAGCCAGACGTTTTCGGTGGTCCCTTCTTCGCCTTTTACCTCGATCCTAAACCAGTGTGGTTTAAGGACGCGTACGGGTCATGGGAAATCGATGGGAAAGTCGGAGACATTACGGCAACTGAAACAACGTTATGCGGCGGGAATTTTTTCATCCGTAAGGAGTTGCTGATCAAAATGGGTGGGTTTGATCCAGCGTTTGGAATGGTGGGCGGTCGAATTGCGTATGGCGAGGAGACGGTCTTACAAAAGCGTATTCGAGCGAAGAAACCTGAAGCTCGGTTTTATTATGATCCAGCATTGTACGTGTACCATCTCGTGCGCCCCGGTAAAATGCATGTGAGCACCTTTTTGAAACAGAGGATTGCGGATGGCCGGGATTATTATCATTTTGCTGGGAAAGATGAAATTGGACGGGCTGGAAAAATAAAGACAGTATTTCTAATGGCTGTTCGGCTGCTTGCGTTTGGTGTGGAAACTGGGGGTGCTCTGTTTTGTCGGAATCGCAAAGAGTTGCCGTTTGTCGCCAATGCCATAGTGGAAAAAACGTCGCGTCATATTCGGGCCATAGGGATGTACAATGAACATTTTAAAACGGCACCATGGATTTAGCTGTTGCTGTCATAGTGTTTAATCGGCCCAGACACGCAGCACGTCTGCTGGCCACTCTCGAGCAGGTTAAGCCAAACAAACTCTTTGTGATTGCTGACGGGCCTCGGGAGGGAGGGGCAGACGATGCAAAATGTGCAGAAGTGCGCGCGCTTTTTGATCGGGTTCCCTGGGATTGCCAAGTATTTCGGAATTACAGTGAGAAAAATCTTGGCTGCGGACCACGTCCTGCCACGGGGATTTCGTGGGTGTTCGAGCACGTTGATGAAGCCATTATTTTGGAAGATGATTGTGTGCCTGACCTGACCTTCTTTCCATACTGCCAGGAGTTGCTGAAGCGATATAGGGACGACAATAGGATCATGCAGATTTCGGGGAACAATTTTCAGTTTGGGTCGCGCTCATTTCCATCGAGTTATTATTTCTCCAATTTCTTTCACTGTTGGGGTTGGGCCACATGGAAAAGGGCATGGACCCATTTTTCTCACGAAATGACCGATTGGAACAACCTCGACAAGGATGTGTTCCTCAGAAGCATCATCAATGACCCCGCTTTTGTTAAGTCATGGAAAAAGACGTTTGATTACGCAGCAAGCGCTGGTCGGAATCATATTTGGGATTACCCATGGCTTTATTCATGTTGGAGGCAGAAAGCGTTGTGTGTTCTTCCTGCCCACAATTTAGTTTCGAATCGCGGGTTTGACGACGAAGGGGGGACTCACACCCATGGCAAGAGCCGTTATATGGATATGGTTATTGCACCACTGGAATTTCCGCTTAAACATCCTGATCGAAAAGTGGCGGACATTCCGTCCGATAATTACACTCAGAAAACCATGTTTAATAACACGCTTAGGTATCGGTTGAAGCGACGATTGTATATGATGCTGGGAAAAGAATTATGAAACTGTGTTTGCTGTGTGGATCGGGCACTGAAGTGAGGTTTAAACGCCAGGTGCTGCATCAATATGAGGTCTCATATTTTTATTGTGACCAATGCGGGTTAATGCAGACGGAGAAACCCTATTGGCTCAAGGAGGCCTATCATGATGCGATTGTGGCGGCTGATACAGGTGTTGTATCCAGAAACCTATTTTTTCAGCGGCAGGTAGCGGTGGTTCTCAACTTCCTTTTCGATGGGAAGGGATGTTATCTGGATTATGGTGGGGGTTATGGGTTGTTTACCCGATTGATGAGGGACGTGGGTTTTGATTTCTATTGGCAAGACCCCTATTGCGAAAACTTATTTGCGCGGGGCTTTTCATCTACTGAAGCTATGGAGCCGTTTAAAGCTGTGACATGTTTTGAAGTCATGGAGCATATCGAGCACCCATTGGAGTTTGTCACCAAGTGTTTGGAGGAATCTGAATGTCGCACGTTTATTTTTTCGACAGAACTCATGCAGAACCCCCCCCCCGAACCTGATGCGTGGCACTATTATCTTTTTAACACCGGCCAACATATTTCATTTTATCAGGAAAGAACCCTGCGACTGATGGCCAAAAAATTAAAAATGACTTTTGTTTCGCATGGTAACCTGCACTTATTCACGGATCAAAAAATTAACGAAACGCACTTTCGACATTTGACCGGGCGCTTTAATTCCCTGCGCTTTTTCTGGCTCAGACGGAGGAATACGTCCCTCATGATTTCAGATCACGAAAAGGTCTCTCGAGGCCGGTAGCGCCTATGCTTTTATACGATCATCTCATTTTTTCGTCCCAGCGGTACGGAGGTATTTCAAGATATTTCTCCGAATTGATTCCCCGTGTGGTTGCTACGGCGGCTCGGTATAACCCAATCCTTTACGTGCCCTATTACATTAACGAGTACTTGGAGGTTGAGTCTTACGTTGTGGGATCGCGCATTGATGATAATCGTGGGACGCGCAAGTTTCGGCATTGGCTTAATGAAATTGCGACTTTCCAGTTTTATTTTAAAAACAGGCCGCGCGTGGTGCATCAAACATATTTTAGAAACAAAAATGTGTATCGGAAAAGTAAGATTGTACAAACACTGTACGACATGATCCCTGAGCGATACCCGGATTATTTTCCGGGTGCCCGCTCGTTGATCGAACTTAAAAGAAAGTCGCTCGCGTACGCGGACCATATCATTTGCATTTCTGAAAATACCAAAACCGATCTGCTTCAGTGGTATCCCCAATATGCAGACCGCGTTTCTGTTATACATCTGGCATCGGGCACTTCTTGTACCCCCGAGGAAATGCAGAATAAATCTTTGCCAAAAAAGCCTTATCTCTTGTACGTCGGACCACGAGCAGGATACAAAAATTTCAAATTGTTAGTTGAAGCTTTGGGTACTAGTAAACTGCATCATTCGCTCTCCGTGACCTGTTTTGGAGGAGGACACTTTACAGCAGAAGAAAAGGACATGTTTGCAAAGGCCAAAATTGATGCCCATTACGCGGGGCACGATGATCGACATTTACGTGTTTTGTATCATCAAGCCGTCGCTTACGTGTGCACATCGGACTACGAAGGATTTGGCATACCGATCCTTGAAGCCATGCAATGTGGGTGCCCGGTGGTTTGTGCGCAATCGAGTAGTTTGCCTGAGGTAGGTGGAGACGCGCCGCTCTATTTCACCCCCGGAGACGCGCAAAGCCTTGCCTCGGTTATTCAAGAACTGGGTTCTATGGAAAAGCGGGAGAGCCTTATTCAATCTGGGCGCACCCGGGCCTTAAAGTTTTCATGGGATCAAAACACGGCTGAGACTATTAAGGTTTATCAACGGTTATTTTAATGGGACTCCTTCGACTACTTCTCGCTTTATCGGTCATCGGTACCCATGCGGGTCCGATCTTAGGCACTCGCATGTTGGAAGGTGAAATTGCTGTGCTTTGTTTTTTCATGATCTCGGGATTTTACATGGCGCTCATCCTTAATGAAAAATATGTGGGGATCAATGACCGCCCCATGCTGTTTTGGGGTAACAGACTTTTGCGCTTGTTTCCGGTTTACCTTGTCGTCCTAGGGGTGATCATTCTTGCCCTTGTGACTCTTGGTGTGATGCGCGGAGCCCCTCCGGCTAAAATTTTAGCATTTCAGGAAGGGGTGGGTAGCATGCCATTCCTTTGGCAGGCCTACTTGGTGATCGTAAATTTTGTGATGTTCGGAGTGGAATCGACCTACTTCTTTCAGTCAAATGGGGGTCAGGTTTCCTTTACGACTGATTGGTTACACGCGGCCACACCACTCAGCAATTTTCTTTTAATCCCCCAGAGTTGGTCGATTGGGTTGGAACTTCTTTTTTATATTTGTGCTCCCTTCCTTCTCCGTCGCTCCTTGCCATTGCAGATCACCTTCGCTGTGTTAAGTCTCCTGTCGAGGTGGGCCTGTCTGACTTTGTGGGATTTGCCTCATGACCCTTGGGCCTATCGCTTTTTCCCTAACGTCCTTTGTTTTTTCATCTTCGGGTCTCTGGCGTATCAGATTTACCGGGGATTTAACAAGTCATCCTATCTCACGGGAAAAGCTTACCTGATCCCCGCGTTGTTTCTGTCTCCCTTTATTGTGTTCTATCCCTTCGTGACTATTCCTTCGAGGATCATGATCATGTATGCGCTCGTGTTTCTGGCTATCCCGATCTTGTTTAGCCATTTCAAGAAGTCAAAAGCAGACAAGTTTTTGGGTGAATTGTCGTATCCGGTTTACATCTGCCACTTCTTTTTTATTGATCTTTTACTTCCCTTTAAAACGCGGTTACCTGAATGGTCCTTTGGTCTGGTGGTAAGTCTGATTTCCATCGGGTTCTCAATTGTTCTGGTGAAACTTATCGATGATCCCATTGACAGGCTTCGGCAACGGCGTTTACAGGTCCACAAATTGTAGTGGAGCGATAATGCTTTTATGTTAAATTTCCCATCGTGGTTTTGGGAGTAGTTGTAATCTTTGGTGCGGAATTTTTAGCTGGCCTGTGTCTAATGCTAACAAGCATATTTATTGAGTTCGACCTAAAGGAGTTCATTACTGGGGTCAGCTTTATAATCATACCTGGAATCATTATGTTTCGTTCAGTAGGCAACTACTACAAACATAAACATAACCCGAATCAGGAACCGCCACAGGTCGAAGGCAACTAAGTTGGTCTTGCTCAAATCATGTCCTCCGAAATCATTTGTTTAAACCCCGTGATGTCCACAACGCGTAGACTGGTCAGGACGGGGGAATCATTCCAAACCGATGCTCCACTGTGGGGAGGCCTTCGTCGCGCCGGCTTGTTCAAGGAAGATCACAAGGATCAAGTTTTGGTCTCGGTTCTCACGGTCGTTTATAACGGGGCATCGTGTCTTAAACGGACAATTGAAAGCGTTTTGTCTCAAGATCATCCGAACGTTGAGTATATCGTTGTAGACGGGGGCTCAACGGATGGGACGCTGGATGTAATCAAAAGCTACGAAGACGCGATTGACCTATGGATCAGCGAGAAGGACAAGGGATTGTACGACGCACTCAATAAAGGAATTCAACTTGCGAGGGGTAAGTACATCACGCATGTGCATGCGGACGATTATTATTCCGACGCCACTTCGATCACGCGGATCATGGCTCAAGTGACTGATGAGCCCGTCGTTTATGGGCAAGTCGTTCGGAACGTTGCGGGAACGGAAAAGGTCGACGGGGCCGAATTTAATCGAGACAAGGAACTTTTTTCGATGAAAGTGCCGCACCCTGCTTTTTTTGTACGACGCGACGTTTATCTGGATATCGACCCCTACTCAATGGAGTATCGACTCGCTGCCGATTACGACATGGTGCTCAGGTTGGCTGGCAGGTACCCTTTAAAGTTTGTTCCTGAACGGGTGAGCTGCATGAGTACCGGAGGATTGAGCGACCGGCAGGTTTATCAAGCTTATCGTGAGTCGCGCATCATCACGATTAAGCACGGACTTAACCCGTGCCAAGCTTGGATGTTTTACTTTATCAAGTGTTTCAAATCATGGCTCCATACCGCAATTTTCAGGTAGACCCGCTCCGGCTCTGCATCATTCATCAGTGCGGAAAGTTGACCGGCATTGACCGGCTCACGGATGAACTCATCAGGGCACTCGCCTTGTGTCAGGACGTGAAACTCACCGTGGTGGTTAATCAGAAGCGTGGGGATTTTCCGCCAAATATTGAACAATGGGTTGTACCCTCCCAAAACTTCGCGGTTCCTGGGTTCAGGGCTTTGTGGATGGGGAAGCTTTACTGGAAACTTCAGGGTCGAAAGTTCGATGTGGTTTACGGGATACACTACAGCATCTGGAGTCTCTTCGACTTGAAAGCGTTGTGGGGCAAAACACACCGAGTGTTTATGATATGTGATGTCATGTGGCAAAGACGTGAGGTGAAGTGGAAACTGCACTGGCTCGTTTACCGGATGGTATTTTTTCCCATGATGGTGCGTTGCGCCGATTCGTTTGCGACTCTGAGTTCAGCCGCGAGGGAGGAAATACATAATATCTTTGGAATAAAACGGGATACTCTCTTTGTTCACCGACAAGGAGTAACTCATAAATCTTCCGTGACGGATCTCTCCCGATTTAAATTGCCAGACAAACCCATTCTTTTCAACGCCGGGGCTCTTAAACCCAACAAAAACATCGTAAATATTATCGAGGCATATGCCCTTGTACGCAAAGCGGGGCATTCCTGTTCTCTCGTTTTCTCCGCATCATCGGGGACCGGAACACCCTATGGACAGTCGGTCATCGATGCTGTGAACAGGCTTTCGAAGGAATATCAGGCGGATGTCTATTTTCTAGGAGGAGTCAGTGAAGAAGAGCTATGGTCACTTTATAATAGGGCCTTTTGTTTTCTGATGCCTAGTGTTGAGGAAGGATACGGATTGCCGATTTTGGAGGCTATGAGCTGTGGCTTGCCGGTAGTCACGAGTTGTCTATCTTCGATGCCCGAGGTCTCCGGGAATGCGGCGGTCCTCGTAGATCCGGCAGATCCTTGTTCGATTGCCGACGGGGTTAACAGATTGTTCGCAGAGGTGCCTTTGCACGCGAAGTTGCGACGTGATGGTTTGGATCATTCTCGTAGTATGACTTGGGAAAAGAGCGCTCATGAATTGCTGCGTCATTTTCAATCCATTGTGAGTGGGGTTTTCTGTAAGTAACCAAGCAATTCGAGGGGACACACTATTGAACCCAGTTATCCAAAGGATCGTTTAAATGCGATAGACGTGAAAAATGAATTTTAAATGACAGATAGTTTGTCCGCTCCTTCAAACTAGAAATCTAATCTTAATCCAACGGACTCCTGACCCCCTGTCCGCCGCGATTGAGGACATGAGTATAAATCATCGTCGTCGAAACGTCCTTATGTCCCAAAAGCTCTTGCACGGTCCGGATATCATAATGATTCTCCAGAAGATGCGTTGCAAAAGAATGTCGGAGGGTGTGGCATTTGACCGGTTTGGCCAGCTTCGCTTTCAGTCCAGCGGCCTTTACATATTTTTGCAGTCCGTTTTCATGAATGTGATGTCGCCGCTTTTGGCCGCTACGAGGGTCCACAGAGAATTGTCCGGATGGAAAAACATATTGCCAGCCTGGTTCCTGGTCCGCATTCGGATATTTCACACTCAATGCACCGGGCAAATACACCCGCCCGAATCCCATCCTCAGA
>JAWXCD010000083.1:0-13264 GCA_034440535.1 Verrucomicrobiota bacterium
ACAATGTCGCATCCGCCCCAGCGGCCTACTATAAGAGGGTTTCCCTCTTGGAGAAAATACGCTCCTCCTTTTGCATCCAGAATATACATAGATCGGATTATTTATAATAGTGCTTCATTAATAAACGTTTGTAAATAGCGTATTTTAATAGGGATTATCACCTCTTCCGTTTTGACATCCGAGGTGGATCAACTACCTTTTTGGTTCAATGATTGCCATCCCTCATATTAACCTCGATCCGCTTCAGCAGGAAATCCTTGAACTCAAAAAAAAGAGGAACGCTGTCATCTTAGCGCATAATTATCAAATCCCTGAGATTCAGGATATTGCGGATTACGTGGGGGATTCCCTTGGCCTTTCTTATAAAGCCCAGGAAACGGAGGCGGACGTTATTGTTTTCTGTGGGGTTCATTTTATGGCGGAGACGGCAAAAATTGTTAATCCGACTAAGTTAGTGCTCCTGCCCGATTTAGATGCCGGGTGTTCCTTATCGGAATCGTGCCCCCCGGAAAAGCTCAAGGAGTACCTTGATCGCAATCCAGGGTTAACAGTGGTGGCCTATATTAACTGCAGTGCCGGGGTTAAAGCGTTGAGCGATTACATCTGCACCAGCGGTAACGCCATCAAAATTGTTAACGCAATACCAGAGGACCAGGAAATACTCTTTGTGCCGGATCAGAATCTTGGGGAGTGGGTTACCGAAAAGACCGGGCGCAAAATGCGCTATTGGCAAGGGAACTGTTACTTGCACATGGAGTTTACTCATCAAAGCATTCTTCGGATTAGGGAGGCGTATCCGGATGCTCCACTTGTAGCCCATCCAGAGTGTACGCGGTCTGTGAGACTGTTAGCAGATGAAGTGTGTTCCACCGAAAAGATGGTGGGGTTTTGCCGGGATAATCCTGCGGAAGCGTTTATTATCGTCACAGAATCGGGGATGCTTCATCGGTTGCAGCGCGAAATGCCTGACAAGAAATTTATTCCCGGTCCAACTGAGCGTTGCGCCTGTGCCGACTGCAAATTCATGAAAATGAATACACTGGAAAAACTGCGCGATTGTTTGGCTGACTTGAATCCCAGAATTGAAATGGCTGAGGACCTGCGCGCGCGCGCCTTCATTCCCATCCAGCGCATGCTCGATATCTCGAAGAGGTAGCGTTTATTGGGTGAGTTAAGGAGGTTGAAGAGACTTACACATAAGCACCTTCTTTTCTGCAAAAAAACCTGTGTAAATCTTGATTAAACTGTGGTTCCCTTCTCAACGCTATGCCAACCTACCCAATATCTCCCTCCCATAAAACCTCTGGGCTCGTTTATTTCGCGAGGTTAATCGACAAAATCCGGTTGAAAGAAGCGGGCAAATTAGGGGATGATTATATTCCACTATTAGGCGGGGGTTTCGACGGGCGATGCTGTAAATTTTTGGGTGTTTCTTACCAAGAGATCGTCGAACGCACCAAGACAGGCGAAGCGAACGAAGCAATTCTGGAGTGGTGTTTTTCCAAAGGTCATCGCCCTGATGCCGACGAGATTCTGATTTGGAATAAGTTTATGATCAAACGTGGATGGCGCGATGAGGACGAAGGGGCCACCCAGCGACTCGAAGAAATGAAAATCGCGGCAGGTCTAAAAGAGAGGTCCGATATCGTCACGTTCTTCGATTTGATTGATGCCGACGAAAAACGTTAATCTTTTCCAACAAAACTCACTCACCGTTTATGGGTGATGGAATAAAAATTGGAGTCGTTGTGGGCGGGGGGATTGTCCAGGAATCAACGCCGTGATCTGGGGTGTTGCAAAACCGGCGGCTAAAATGGGATTGGAAACTGTCAGTATAAAGGACAGTTTTGATGGTTTGCTCGAGCCCTTAAATTTCATAAACCTGCACTACCAGGATTTAGGAGTTCTCCTTAATTCGGGTGGCACAATCCTTGGAACTCCGAAACAAGGGGCGCATGGGTGCGAGAAGATGGGTCTCCACGCCCTGGTGGTTATTGGCGGCGATGGAACGTTATCGACCGCTCAACAACTGTTCAACGCAGGTGTTCCAGTTGTGAGTATACCAAAAACCATCGATAACGATCTGGACGCGACCTATATGACCTTCGGTTTTGATTCAGCGGTGGCCCTGCGCTACAGACGCCTTGGATCGACTTCACTCAACTGCCGTTAGTCATTCGGGTTATGGTCCTTGAGGTCATGGGTCGGCACGCGGGATGGATTGCGTTATATGCGGGTATCGCGGGTGGTGGTGATATTCTTCTCATACCCGAAATTTCCTTCAACTTAAAAGTATTTTTCAAAAAATTGACGCGCGTACTCGAGAAGGAAAGCTGTTTACCTTGGTCGTTGTCGCTGAAGGGGTCATGTTGGATGGAGTCCATGTGACCAGACACCAGGAAAGTCAGGATAAGGAAATAAAGTTGGGTGGTGTCGCTGAAGTGATCTCCACTGAGACCCAGAAACAAACGGGGCGCGAATCGCGGAGCTGTATCCTCGGTCATTTGCAGCGTGGTGGCGGGCCTACAACTTCTGATCGGCTTTTGTGTAGTTTGTTCGGGGTCAAAGCCGTTGACCTGATTGCCGAAGGTAAATTTGGTCAAATGGTTGCGTGGCACCCTCCTGAGTTTAAAGGGGTCATGATTTCGGAAGCCATTGGCCGTATTAAGCAAATTCCCCCGCAAGGCCAACTCGTAGGCATGGCGCGTGTGCTCGGAATCAGTTTCGGTGACGAAGTAAAATAGCCCGAACACCAAAGCTACGCTCCTCAGCGGTCGCGCTATTTTTTATTTGAAATATTGCCTATACAACAGGATGGAACAAATGAGTAGGCCCACGACGATTATTCCACGCCTGACATAAACTTGGCTGGCCTTGAGAGCTAAGTCTGCGCCGATGTATCCTCCGATGAGTGCCGCGCAGCCCATGACGAGGACTTTTGGCCAATCAACAGTGCCATAAAAAACAAAATAGGCCGCCGCCGCAATGTTAATGGCAAACCCCAACACACCTTTAAGCGTGTTCATTTCGTGGATGTTTTTGAACCCCAACACGCCGAAGGACGCGAGCATTAATATCCCTATGCCTGCGCCGAAATAACCTCCGTATAGAGCAATTATGAACTGAAACCCCACCGCAGTCATGATCCATATGCCCGATTTGGAATGATCCAAGTGAGCGTGCGGGTGAGAGATCCATTTGTTCAGAGGTTCCTGAAGCATAAACAGAAGTGTTGCCAATAACAGAAGCCACGGGACCAGTGGGGTAAATATTGACGCCGGGGTTTGAATCAAAAGGATCCCTCCCGCAATTCCACCAAGGAGACTGGCGGGCAGGAAATATTTGACCCATTTTTTCACCAACGGCAAGGTCTCTCGGTACCCATAAAAACTTCCTCCAAACCCTAATAACAAAGAAAGAGTACTGATGATGTTTGCCGACTTGGGTTCGACTCCGACGAGGAGAAGGGCTGGGAACGTGAGCATGGTTCCTCCGCCTGCGATTGAATTAACCATGCCAGCGAAAAAGGCGGCTAGAGCGATGATGATGTATTCCATGAAATGTTTATTTGATCCCTTGCTCTTATCTAAACCAGAAGTAATTTGAATTCAATTTAATCAAAACTTTTCAACCCCTTGTTTAAATCTATAACCTGTACCTATATGATCATTCGCTTTTGCTTAGTGTTGGCGTTGTTGGTCTGTCATTTGAGTTTAACTGCAACCGCCGCACTTAAGTCGAGTGACCTAGTCAGTGAGCGAGCGCTAACCGATTATTCAGAAGTCACGCCTGGCCAGAAAATCACCGTAGCCGTTGAGTTTCAACTCGACGAAGGCTGGCACATTTACTGGGAGAACCCTGGCCAGAGTGGGATGCCGACCCTTATTCAGTGGTCCGGGCCGCAAGGGATAACGTTTGGACCCATGGAGTATCCTGTCCCTTATCGGTTCGATGAACAAGGGATGGCCACATTCGGATATAAAAACCGCGTGATCTTTTTGTCCACTGTGGAGATTCCCACTACGGCTCAGCTGGGTACGACTTTGGAACTCAACGCCAAATCCAGTTGGCTCGTCTGTAAAGAATTGTGCATCCCAGGTAAGGGGAACCACACTCTTCGACTCAAGGTCGCATCTAAGACCAAGGAAAACCCGGAAGGCATGGCCTTAATAAACGCTGAGCGCAAGCTCCTGCCGATTGTTGACGAACGATTTAAACTTACAGCCCGAGTTCAGGCGAAATCAGTGAACCTTGAGATCGTTTCGTCCGGACCAATCCTTAAAAACGCGGAGTTTTATCCTGCGGGAGTTTTGAAAGACGAGATAGGCATTCCCGGTCAAGCGGCTCCTCAAAAGAATTCTGATCGTCACCTTTCCATAGCCACCCCTTTTAACAGTGACGCCATTCTTAGGAAATCCGGGCTGATTGGAGTCCTGCGAATTGAGACAGACTCAGCACCAGTATATTCAGTCGTTAATGTTTTATTGGGCGAGGATATACCTGCGTCTAATGGAGCCCCAAAAGGGGGTGTGCCGCTCGCAACCGCGGACGGAGCGGAAAAGGTCACTTTACTGACGGCATTGTTCGCGGCATTTGTCGGAGGGTTAATCCTCAACATCATGCCGTGTGTGTTGCCCGTGATTGCTCTCAAGATATTTTCGTTTGTGCAAACATCCGGTAACGATCGTCATAAATCGTTTAAGCTTGGGGCTTTCTTCTCTGCTGGTGTGCTTGTGTCAATGTGGACCATGGCGCTGGCGATCACCATTTTAAAAGCCTCTGGTAAAGGCGTTCTGTGGGGATCACAGTTTCAGAGCCCCATATTCATATTTATCCTGTGCACGCTGTGTGTGGTGTTCGCCCTGAATTTGTTTGGGGTTTTTGAAGTGACTTTTACCGGAGGGCAAATCGCTTCCAACGCGGTGTCCAAGTCTGGGGCGTCAGGCGCTTTTTTTAACGGAGCATTGGCCGTTGTTTTAGGTATCCCTTGTTCGGCTCCCATTCTCGGAACGGCATTGTCATTCGCATTCTCGCAACCCATTGGTGCCATTTGGCTCATTTTTACTTTCATCGGAATTGGATTATTCGCACCGTACTTAGTGCTATCAGCGCGTCCCGAATGGCTCCGGTTTTTGCCCAAACCAGGGAATTGGATGGTGTATTTTAAACAAGCCTTGGCTTTGCCCCTCTTTTTGACGGCGGCTTGGTTAGTGTGGGTTTATACGGGGTTAAGAAATAAGGACGAAGCGGCTGTTCTCTTGTGTGTCCTCATCGGGGTTTCTTTTGGGTTATGGATTTTTGGTAAACTTCAATTTACCAAACCGCTGCGAGGGATGCTCATCGCAGCTGTGGTGACCTTGATGGTGTCATGGTTTGCATTAAACTATTTTCAAAGCTTGAATTGGGAATCATGGTCGCCTGAGAAAGAAGCGGCGGCGGTTTCCCAAGGGGAAGCGGTTTTCATCGATTTTACCGCCGACTGGTGTCAGACCTGTAAAGCTAATGAAAAACTCGTAATTGGAACGAAGAACGTCATGAAGGCGTTCGCCGATAAAAAAGTCCGCCTGTTTAAAGCTGATTGGACTAAGCCGAACCCAGATATCGATATTGCCCTTCAAAAGTACGGGCGGGCGGGGATCCCCATGTACCTCTATTATCCGGGAGGCAAAAAGGATCCTATTCTTCTTCCTGAGATTATTACCAAGAATATGATTATAAACTTGGTTAACGAAAAATAACTGATGGCAGATTTCCCCTCGTGGATCTAATTCCTGTGCACCCTTAGGGTGGCTAGCTAGCGGCGAAAGGCATAAAAAAACGCCTTGGATTAAAGCCAAGGCGCTTATTTTGGTTAAGATTTTTTACCGTGTGTAATGGTGTTCTTCGCGGAGTTCACGGCGATCGCGGCCTGAGAACAGGGCGATTAATGTGCCCAGAACGACGAGTCCAATTAACACAGGTGCCCATGGGAATCCGCGGCTTTCGGTGCGAACTTCCTCAGAGGCGATTGATCCAGACATCATTTCTGATGATGGAGCTGCAGGAACAACAGTCGTGCTGCTTCCTGGAACAACGGTGGAGCCGGATACTGATCCGTCTGTGGTCGTTGTACCAATCGTGCTGCTTGTGGATTCAGTGGACGAGCCGCTGATCGAATTATCAATTGCTCCGCCTGTGGAGCTGGATCCCGATAAACTCGAGTCCGAGGTTCCGGAGGGCGCAGTTGAATTTATATCACTAGAAGCTCCGACAGATGAGTTAACCTCTGAACCTGAGCTTGTGGTTGCGTTCACGTCGGTGTTAACCGAGGAACCCGTCTCTGATGAGGCGCCGACGGAAGATGATCCCGACTGAGCCAGACTAAACTGGGCTGTAAAGCCAAGTGCGATAGCGCACACTAATGTACTAATTTTTTTCATATTCATATTCATATTTCCTCTTCCATATCCAAATAGCTTTATCCATGCCTGATTTTTATTCTGGGAGTCCTTTAGGCTGTCTTTTTTTATGAAGCTTTTCATCCCCGAAAAAGGAAAGAGGGAACCGGATTCCGGTTCCCTCTTAAACTTCTTCAAAATGTGAAAAAGTGATGTTACGTGGCCGAAGGCCCACAAAAGTTGTCATTATCAAGCAGCATCTTCGTAACCGCCGCTGCTGCTATTAGGATCAATATACTCATGGAATACATATTAGCGGGTGCCGTGCCAACATTTCCATTGCCACCGTAAGTCGTTACAATTACATGGCTTCGAGTTGGTATTCTTTAATCTTCCGGTGAAGGGTCCTCCGGCTAATGCCAAGCTTTTTGGCGGCATCGGTACGGTTACCATCGTTTTCCTTGAGTGCTTGGAGAATCGCGCGCTTTTCGATTTGGTCCATTGTCATACCCGCTTGCAGGACACTCCCGGTTTTGCTGTTACTTCGTGGGGTGTAATCGCGAATCCCGGGAGGAAGATCTTTCACCAAAAGTTTATCCGTCTTAGCGAGGACTGTTGCGTGTTCAATGGCCGAGCGTAGTTCGCGGACGTTTCCTTTCCATGGATATTCCTGAAGCACTTGCAACACCTCTGGGGAAATCTGGGTCAAAGTTTTGGCGTTCTCTTTAGAAAACTCTTTGAGGAATGAATTAGCAAGCAGTGGAATATCGGCAACTCGGTCGCGCAAAGGCGGCATAACGATTCTCACAACGTTGAGTCTGAAGAAAAGGTCTTCCCGGAACTTTCCTTCAGAAACCAAGACTTCCAAATCTTTGTTGGTTGCCGCAACCACGCGGACGTCGACTTGTGTGTCTTTGTTGCTGCCGACACGTTGGAAAATCCTGTCTTGAAGCACGCGCAGAAGAGTGACTTGCGTTTGAGCATCGATTTCCCCGATTTCATCTAAGAAAATTGTTCCATGGTTGGCGTATTCGAACCGACCAAGTCGTCGTTCTGTCGCCCCTGTGAAGGCACCTTTTTCATGCCCAAAGAGTTCGCTCTGGAGCAGGTTGCCCGACAAAGCCGCACAGTGAACAATGACGAAGGGATGGTTTTTCCTTGGACTCAGCATGTGCAACGCTTGGGCAATGAGCTCTTTTCCGGTCCCGCTTTCACCTTCTATAAGCACTGTGGCTCGTGAGGGAGCGACTTGTTGGATGACTTCAAAAACTTGTTCCATCGCAGGCGTGCTGCCAATGATATTCTGCATCCCAAACTTCTTCTCCACCTGTTTACGGAGTGCGGTGACTTCGGTTTCGACTTTCCGACTACGCAGTGCACGCACGATGAGAATTTCAAGGCGATCAAGGTCCACCGGTTTGGTGAGGTAATCGTATGCCCCACGTTTCATGGCTTCGACAGCGACTTCCACCGAGCCGTACGCGGTCATCATGAGACACACGGGAGCCGGGTTTAAGGTCAGCGCTCGATCGATGAGTAGAAGGCCGGAGTCACCTGATTGCATTTTAAGGTCTGTGATCAACACATCCACCGTTTCACCTTCAAGAACGTTTTTGGCGGCTTCCACACTGTCGGCGACGTACACATCGTATTTCTCGCCTAAGGCTTGACGCAGTCCATCGCGCGTGTGTTTTTCGTCATCTACTATAAGTACGACAGGTTTCATAAATTTTATGGGTTTTTCAATGTAGGTTCCTCGTTAAACCCCAGCATGCGCACCCGTTGCTCGGGTAGTGGGAGGAGAACTTGGAATGTCGTGCCTTTTCCAGTATGACTTTGGACACTGATTTCGCCTCCATGCGCTCGGATGATACGTTGAACAATCATGAGCCCCAGCCCGCTGCCTTTTTCTTTGGTCGTATAAAAAGGTTGAAAAATGCGCGCCAACTTTTGCGCATCAATGCCTTGGCCAGAATCAATAAACGAAACGCATACGTGGTCACCTGTAACGCTTGTCTCCACTCGGAGTATACCTTCCTGACTCATGGCCTGTTGGGCATTGCGGATAAGATTGTAAAAAACTTGTTTGATCTGGTTTTGGTCTAAGAGGACTTTTGGCAAATTTTTGTTGAGGTCTGTTTCGACAATAATTTCGCGATCATTGAGCTCAGGTTGAAGGAAGCGCAGAGCTTCGCTGACGACTTCGTTGATCTGCTCAAGTTTAAAATCCGGTGGCGTCGGACGCATGGCTTGGAGAAACTGGGATATAATATGATCTAAACGAGTGATTTCCCCGCGACAAATGCGGATGGTGTCTCGGAACTTTTCAGCCTTGTCCTTTGGAAGGTGCTTAAGGTCGCGTTCCATTAACTGAAGGTGAATGCCAATTGAATTGAGCGGGTTTCCGAGTTCATGGGCCACGCTGGCAGAGAGAAGCATCAACGCATTAAGCTTTTCTGTCTCAATAGCCTCCTCGGTTGTTTTCCGCGACTCCGTTACGTCCCTTAAGATCAGGGCCCGGCCGACATGCTCTTCTTTGCTTGATTCCGGGGGAAGCAGGGGAACTAGATAAAAGCTGATGAACTTTTTATCTGGGTAAGGTAGCTCGACCTCGCGGACAATACTGGTTTCTTCAAGCAGAAGGGATTTCCAATCTAGATTTTTAATAACCCGATCAATAGACATGCCCAAGGACGTTTCTTCGTCGAGCCCCAGCAACCGAGTGGCGGCGAGATTCACGTATTTAATTTTCCCCGCTTCATCAGTGACAATAATGCCTTCCTGAATGGAATTAAAAATGCCTTCAAGGAAGCCTTTGTCCTGGGCCAAACGGACAAGATAAGTCTGTAGGTTTTCAGGATCAATTTTATTGATACGATCAAGGACTTTTCCAAGGAAACTTGACTTCATCGGTTTAGATCCATTTACGACGTCGGAACCAGATGAAAATCATGATGGTTGAGGATACTAAAAGGCCAACGGCCATCGCATATCCGTGCTGCATTTTATACTCGGGTTGGCTGTCGAAGTTCATTCCGTACCAAGTGCCGATGATGGTTAATGGAGTGGTCAACGCAGTTAATAAGGTCAGCACGCGAATGACTTCACCGGTCCGATTGGCTACCGAGTTTAAATAAATGTCGATGGTAAGAAAAAGTTGTTCCTTATAACTGGTTACCATTCCATCTATTTTGGAAAGGTGATCATATAAATCGCGGTAATAGGGAAGCATGGTAGAGCGAATCAGTTTGAATTCGCCACGGGCAAGTCGCGCGATGACTTCCCTCTGAGGCCGGATGGTTTGATGCAATGTGGCGAGCTCCTTTTTAAGTGTGAGCATGTTATTCATCATTTCCGGAGCGTCGGGGGTCAGTACGGAGTCTTCGATTTCCTGCACTTCGAGCGACAATTCGTCTAGCACTTGATTATAGTGGTCCATCATCTGGTCGAGAATAGCATGTGCCAGTCGATCCGGAGCACGAGCAATCACGGCCAACTTCCGGCAGCGTTCGGAGATGGTGTTGATGCTGCGCATCGGTTCGGCATGCCACGTCACCAGAAATTCTTTCCCGATAAACAAGTTCAATTCGATCGTGCTAAACTGATCTACACGGTTGAAATTGACGGCGTGCATCACAAGGAAAAGGTAATCTTCGTAGTCGTCGACTTTGGGAAGACTTGTAATCTGAACGCAATCTTCAATGGCGAGCGGGTGAAAATGGAAGATGTCCTCTAGGACCTTGCGCGTTTCTTCGGGGGTCGGATTTTCAAGGTCGATCCATACATGGAGCCCCTTGTCGGCTACAACAAGCTTCAGTACATCGAGGTCCATGTTGGTCTCGACAACTTTTCCATTTTCAATCACGAAAGAGTGAATCATGCGTCAAATTGACTCTTACCGTTTCAGGTGAAACTGACAAGCGGTAAGTTTCTTTCTTTCGCCTATGGATCGATATTCTGTAAAAAAATGCGAGGAGGCGGCTCGTCTTAAAAGCGATCGAAACACTGGATTCTGAAATATTTTATCGGCAAAAAAGGTGGTTGCCGCCATGATGCGATCAATGGGTATGTTCGACACTTTAGATTATCGGATATTAAAAAGGTTACACCAATCGGAGACCCCGGTTGCGGCTGCGGATTTGTGCGGCGAGTTGTCGTGTTCCCTTCAGGAGTTGCACACCCGATACGAAGAGCTCACCCGCGCGGGATTGAATATCGAAAACAAGCCAGGTGAAGGCTTTTTGCTGAAGGACGATTATGACCTTCTCGTCCCCGAGGATATTGCGGCTCGCCTTCAAGGCATTAGGTTCGGAAAAAAGATTCTTATTTTTGACGAAACGACTTCGACCCAAGACACTGCGCTTAAATTGGCGCGGGAAGGGTTGCCCGAGGGGACGGTCATTATCGCAGGGTTTCAAACCAAAGGGCGTGGTCGTTACAAACGGGCGTGGGTGGCTCCCAAACATTCGAGTCTGCTTTTTTCGTTCCTCGTGACTCCTGGCTGGTCCCGCCTGCAAGTGGCCCGCGCGACGGCTTTTGTCGCTGTTGGTATTGTCAGAGCCCTGCGCGAATGGGGCTTTCCTGCGACAATAAAATACCCAAACGACATTTTGATCGGTGGCCGAAAGGTGTGCGGCATTCTTACGGAATCACTCGTTACTCAGTCTGTTTTATATTACGTCGTCGGCATCGGTATCAATGTGAATGTCACTGAGTTTCCGCCGGAACTTGAGGACTCGGCGACTTCCCTTCTTCGGGAATTCAATCGTCGGGCATCGCCTCCAGAACTCATGCAGCCCCTATTGCGCCCAGCGTTAATGGCATGCCTCCTCTCCCATCTGGACCGAGCCTACGATCAATGTTTACAGAGGTTCGACTTAATCCGCGACGAGTGGGCGGAGTATTGCGATACCCTCGGCCAAACCATTGCCATCAAGGGTAGTCATCCGACGCAGGGTTTAGCTCTTGGTTTGGATGATGATGGATTTATGCTTTTACGGACCGCTTCGGGTCAGATTGAAAAGTTATGTGGAGGCGAAATTGAAAAAGTCGCGTAACTCGGTTCTTCTCATCGATGTGGGGAACACTCATGTTCACTGCGGCTGGTTATATAAAGGTCGGTTGACGAACCGGTTTACGCTGAAGACGCTCAGTCTGGGGAGACAACTGAAGTTAGCTATTAGAAACCATTCGGGAAAAGAAGCAGTGATTGCTTCCGTTGTCCCGAGCGTTAATCCAGAAATAAAAGCCGCTTTAAAGGGTTTTGGGCTAGTTTATTTTATTAACCATAAGAGCCCACTCGGGGTGGGAATTGATTATCCAAAACCCGCGACCATCGGAGCTGATCGTCTGGCAAATGCCGCCGGTGCGGTCGAATTGTACGGGGCCCCCGTGGTGGTCATCGATTTCGGAACGGCTGTTACTTTTGATATCGTGTCGTCCAAGAGACAATACGTGGGGGGAGTGATTGCTCCGGGGCTGGCGGTTATGACCGATTATTTGTACCAAAAAACAGCGTTACTACCGCAAATCACTTTAAGGGAACCTACGCACGCCATCGGCAAAAGTACTGTGGAAGCGATGACCATCGGCGCGGTTCATGGATACCGTGGCATGATTTCCAACCTACTGACAGAGGTCAAAAAAAACGTGGGTAAAAAAGCGAAAGTTATAATCACCGGCGGATATGGCAACCTGATCGCACAAAAACTCAAAGGCATTCACGAAGTCAATGACGACCTCACCTTGATTGGGCTGATTCAGGTCTATAAACGGTTGAGTTAATGGCCTGTGATCGCGAGCAGGCTGCGAGGCGATGAATCAAGATTCGAATTACTTATCGCAAACAATAATAAGGGGTCAGGTTCAACGAGCCTATGTCATCAGTAAAGGTGAACGGTAACCCGGCAAGGGGGAATGCAGCCAATGATGTGGACGGTGAGGTTGACGTTGTTCAGGGAAGTAATACAATAGAAATTGTGACGCGCGATTATCACGAGCAATCGGTAACGAATCGGTACCCGGTGGCTCTTCCCCAGGGAAGTGGTAAGGCGTACCAGTATGATGATAACGGAAATTTAGTGACCCATGGTCATAAGTCCTACGCATTGGTCGGGGTTAATCGTCTCAAAAAGACCACATATGGACCTGCGGCGACCCCCGATAACACGACCGAGTACAACTACGATGGAGCAGGCCAGCGCGTTAAGATTGTTGAGAAAGATGCCACCTCGACCGTCACTTCTGATAAGAAATTTGTATGGTGTGGTGGCGCACATCCGTGTGAAGAGCGGGACGCAACAGGCACGGTTATAAAACGCTTTTACGGATATAGATTCTACAACCCACAAACTGGAAGATGGATAAATCGGGATCCGATGAGCGAGCCGGGACATGAAGCGCTGTACAGCCTCGTTCCGTTTGAAACGGTGCCTTCTTGGCAGGAGTCTTTTGAATCGCATCTGCCGCAGGTTCAGATTTCGTCGGCAGGCGAAATGCTGCTACTCGACGGGAACCCTTACTTGGGGATGCGGAACAACCACCTTTTCTATATTGATCCGGATGGGAGAAATCCAGCAGCAGCAGTGGGCGCGGCCGCGCTGGTCGCAGCGAGAAAGCTCCTCCTAGAGCTCCTGAAGAACCGAGGGAAGAAGATTGCCGAACGAAAAACTAAGGGACAGGCTAATAGTTGAGGGACAGGCTAATAGGAAAAACTAAGGGACAGGCTAATAGTTGTGGACACCTACTACCGCGACTATTCTTACGAAGATCAACGTGTGGGCGGTTTGGTAACAGCTCAAGTCACCGAATTGATGAGCGTGACCTTGGGCGGCGGTTATTCCGAAAGTAACTCCCACTTCGGCCGGGAATCAGATTCCGCCTACGGC
>JAWXCD010000084.1:0-73911 GCA_034440535.1 Verrucomicrobiota bacterium
TCCGAGTCATGAAGCCGGAGGTTTCTCAGCTTGTAGCCGGTGGTTGAGCAAGGTACGAGCGACACCACCGGACCACCGCCCCTCAACGATCGCATCCCGGAGGGATGCCAGCAACGTTATGCCTCCGGCATGGGAAACGCGCGGCCTGTTAAGCTTTTAATTTAGCCATTAACTGACTTTTCACCGTCTCGGGCACAAAGGGGGTAATGTCACCCCCGAGCCGGGCAATTTCCTTGATCAGTCGGGAACTTAAATAAGTGTATGTATCTTTGGGCATGAGAAACATCGTCTCGATGGTTGAGTCCATTTGCCTGTTCATGAGCGCCATTTGAAACTCAAACTCAAAGTCACTGACCGCCCGAAGTCCTCTGATTAGGGCGCATGCCCCTTTTTCCCGAGCGTAATGCACGAGAAGCCCATTAAAAGTATCGACTTTAACCCCTTGAAGTTTGATGACTGACGATTCAACGAGTGCCCTACGTTCTTCCATGGAAAATAAAGGATGCTTTTCGGTATTATCCGCCACAGCGACAATGACTTCGTCAAATAAGCGCGTAGCGCGCTCGATCACATCAAGATGACCGTTCGTCACTGGGTCAAAACTTCCGGGGTATATGGCAATGCGTTTCACAGACCTTTCCTACAGGCAAACCAACCGACCGTCTAGTCGATTTCAGGCCCGGATGCGACTAGGCGCCACCAAACAAACTCCATACTAGTTTTTATCCAAATCCGTTAGGATTCGTTTCCCCATTTTTTCGTTCACATTGTTTAACTCTAATAACCCGCCCGCAATAGGTTTATCAATGGTCTTCACCGTAATGAGCTCACCTTTATACAGGACCGCTATTTGCCCGCCTGGTCTGGCTTTAGTGTTTAGATAGAAGTCTTTGACCAATGCCGAATCCAAGCGAAAAAAAAGGTTCACAAACCCATTTTCCCTCCGTCCGTAGGCGGCAGTAATCATGGGCTCATCCAAAAACGGTGATTCGGCAATGGCTATTGATTTTCCATTATGCGGCAACATTCTCGCCTGTTCGAGGGTCACCACATGATAAAACGAGAGGCCGATAGCCTTCTTAGGTTTCATGGGGGCGCAACCTGAGAAGCCGACAATGGCTAAAACTAAACTCACGATCAGATATTTATTGGCCCTCACGACTTGACCTCATAATGAACCACGCTTAATCGGTCAACATCACAAGTGAAATAAAAAAGCCGCCTCAGAGAGACGGCTTTAAAATAGTAGAAAATTTGGAACTCTTAACGTTTCGGTTGGACGCAAGGAAGTGACGGACCCACGGCTTGAGCGAACTTGATCGGCGAACGCAAAATAAGCGTACCGAGAATCATATCCGCCAAAGGAAGGACTACGTTAAAATTCCTGTGCATATACCGATGATGCAAAAGGTGATGCCCGTTAAGCTTATAAAAGATAGGGGAAAACTCAACGTTACGGTCCTTGGGAACGTGCATGCAATAATGCATATATTCGTACACGATATAATAGATAACCATCGACAAAAGGAGACCCCACATTACATGGACTCCGGTGCCCTTTTGGAGGAGGTAAAACCATGGAAGGTGAATCGTCCACATCAGGGGAGCATTCCACCAAGCCATCTTCACAATTTTCTTATCTTGATGACGTTTAAAGTGATACGTTTGATCGGCTTTAAACACGGTATGATGAATCAAGGCGTGGGAACGAAAAGGATATTGAAAAAACTTTAAGTTCTTATGCATGACAAACCGGTGCAGGGTCCATTCAAAAAAACTGCAATAAACCACACCGCCTATAAAACCAACTGCCTGCCAGAAAAACCAAGTACTGTTCATTTTTTACTTTTTTTTAAAAAATTAGGAGAAAGCGTTAAATCATATTTTTGAAATTGTATTGACCTACAATCCATATAATCCGCGACGAAGACTGCCACTGATTTTCCAAAACGCAAGTTCTAGATGACGAAATTTACCGATAATTAAAAAAGGGATTCAGCGGACGACCCACCCTCGCCTTACTTCTTGTCATCACGTGTGATATACATAGTGTCGAGGGTCTAATTCCCTCAGACACACTCTTCCGGAGTGACTCTCCTCTAAAAAAGATTCCCAATGAGTCTGGTGTCAATTTAGATTTTAGACTTTTCCAGACTCTTTTAGGCTGCTTTGGTCGATTGATCGGGCTCTACGACGCGATGCGAGTAGTTCGAGGCCTGCATACTGCCTCGGGTGCATTCACGGGCGTAGGTTATCAAATGATGCGAAATCATTGATATATGAAAAATGGATTCGATCTGGCCGGTCTTTAAATTCTCCCAGAACATTTTCCAAAAAAGTCGACGGTAATCAGCCTTTATCCCCACATGCCAGATGATTCTAGACATGATACTTAGCGCACGCTTGAGGTTCCTTGGCGTCGCTTGTTTCCAGGGTTTAGTGGGTTTCATGCGGTGCACAAATGTATTTTTACTTTGATAATCAAACCGGTTGTAAATCGCTTCGGCCTGATAAGTCTGTCGAACGACATTGCGCCAGTCCTCGACCACTTCTTCATAAGGCTGAATAAAGATGATATTCGAATCACGCCCCGGTTCATCGGTTAACCTACCTTCAGCCTGCAACCTTGTATATAAACGGGTATTGGGAAGGGCATACAAAATGTTCATGGTCAGAATGGGGATGTGCGAGGCCTTCACAAAATCTAAAATGGCCCTTGGGGTCTCAGGCGTGTCGGTATCAAAGCCCATTATAATTCCCGAGGCGACCTCTATCCCGTACTTGTTAAAGGTTTCAACCGATTCTAAAATTGGATCACGCAAGTTTTGTGTTTTACCCATGGCTTTAAGTGCATTGGGTTCAGGAGTTTCAATTCCACAAAACACAGTAATAAAATACGCCTTCCGCATGAGCGCCAAAATGTCAGGGTATTTAGATAGATTCAGAGTGGCTTCACACGAGAGACGCACAGTGTAATCATGTTTTTTCTGCCACTCCGCGAGGGCTATCAACAATTCATGAGTTGCTTTAGGGTTACCAATAAAATTGTCGTCGACAAAGTATATGGTTTCCGCCCCGCCTTCTCGCAACTGATCCAGTTCGTGAATAACTTGCTGAGGCGTTTTTAACCGCGGGTTCCGTCCGTAAAGTGCTGGGATATCACAAAACTCGCATGTGAAAGGACAGCCACTTGAAAACTGGACCGAGCCCAAAAGGTATTTACTGACGTTGACCATGTAGTACGCCGGACTCGGAAATTGGCTCATCGCCATGCGTTCAACCGTTCGGTAAACAACCTGTTGAGGCGGACGCTCCACAGATTTATCCAATGCCATAAATAAATTCACCGTAGCGTCACCTACTTCTCCACAGTGCAATAAATCCACTTCTGGATAAAAATCAGGAGCACTTGACACCGACGGTCCACCCAGGGCTGTCACTTTATTGTGACTATGAGCTCTCGCATTAATATCGTTAATCTGCCCGCGTTGAATGTGCATCCCAGAAATGAAAACCATGTCGGACCACTCAAATTCTTCATTGGTCGAGGGACGAATATTCTCATCCACAAACCGAACTTCCCATTCTGTGGGGATAAGCGCAGCAATGAGAAGTATTCCTTGTGGCGGCATAAATGCCTGAACATCTCCCATCAATGGAAAAGCATGATGAAACGTGCCAAATGAATTACTATATTTTGGAAATACGAGTAACACCTTCCGGCGAGAAAGAGGCTTGAATGTTAAGAGTGTAGCGGTCATAGGAGTTTTGATGCTTAGAAAATTCTGCCAGTTCCGTGCCAGTTAATCAAATAAGTTATTAATCAATGTCGATAATGATGTGTTTTTAGCGTTACAGATATGAAAATTCTTTCACTACCACTCGTTTTATTCATTTTTATCACAGCACACGCTGTCGCAGCTCCTCGCTCGCAAGCCCCCCAATTCACCCGCGAAGAGGTTCAAAACTCGATCAGCGCCAATGCCGTTTTATTAGTTAATGCGAGATCGAATCAGGTCCTTTTTCAAAAGAATCCAACTAAACAGCTGATGCCTGCCAGCACCACAAAGTTGATGACGGCACTTTTGGTGATGGAAAACCCGGGACTGAAAGGTCAGGTTTTAGTGAAGGCTTCCGATACCCAAGTGGAGCCGAATGTTCTTCCACTGGTTACTGGAGAATCAATTTCTGTGAGGGAGCTTATGCACGCCATGCTTATTGGTTCCGAAAATGACGCTGCAAAAGCCTTGGCTCGGCACGTGGGGGGATCAGAAAGTCAATTTATCGAAATGATGAATGCGAGAGCAAAGCAATTGGGTTGCACTTCAACTCGTTATGCAAATCCTCATGGACTCACGCATCCCGGCCAATACACAACTTGTGTGGACCTACTCAAAATTTTTCGCAAAGCCATTTCGTACCGCGAGATTAAATCAATCCTCGAAACCGAGCGTTACACAGCCCATTCTGCGCGCGGCCCTAAACTTATCCGCAATCGAAACTTACTCCTCGGCGTGATGCCCGAAATGCGCGCCGCAAAAACGGGGTACACCGATGCCGCGGGACACACTTTTGCGGCCTCAGCTGTGTTCAAGGGGACAGAAATGCATTTAATCCTCCTTAAAAGCAAAAATAAATGGAAAGACTCACGTGTTTTGTTCAACTACGGATTCCACTCACAAGTGGATGAGGAATAAAACTCATGTTTAATCTGTGCTAATCGTTATCCCAATACCCGATTCACTATTTTTTCGGTAAGATCCTCAACCGTTACTACTCCCCCAAGCTTCCCATGTTCATCCCGCACGAGTGCCACACGCTGACGAGAGGCGCCCAAACGCTGTAAAGTCGTATCCGCTTGATCTGTTTTATCCACCCACACAGCGCGGCGTAAATAATTCCCAAGGTCTTTCTGTTCCTTCCAATTATTGGAAAATAAAATATCATAGACAGAAATAACCCCAACAACTTCATCTTGTTGATCGAGCACAGGGAGGATAGAAACGCTTTTCCCCTTAACGTATTCTATGACTTGAGCGGGGCTGCTTCCACGACGCACCACCACTAATGACTCTGCGGAAACCATCATATCGCCAACAGTCGATTTCCGGAAATCAAGCACGCCGGTAATCATTTGTTTTTCTTCTTGGCTGATTTCCGATGAAACGGATTCACGGGCGATCAACCCAATTTCCTCGCGTGTGGCAAAAATTCGACCTGACTTTTCTTCTGCTCCCCAAGACTTTCGAACAAGCGCAGCGATGCAACTAGACATCCACACCACGGGCATTAACACAATACTCAGCCACTGAATCGGGCGAGCTAACAACAAACTCATGCGCAGGGGAACCTCCCGAAACAATGATTTGGGGAGTAAACGAGCGACAATGATAAATCCTAACAGATAAGTGATCGACAATATCAAGGCGGCCCAAGCCGACAACCCTGAATGAGCCATCCATCGGAGGTAAAATAATGTCGCACACACTTGGACGAGTGAATTACAGGAATACAATGTCGCAAAAAGATTCTCAGAATTCTCAAGCAACTCCTCAAGAATTATCGCGCTTTTTTGGCGGCGTTTCACCCGCTCCTTGAGTCTGATTCGATCAAGCGTCAGCACCCCCGTTTCCAATCCAGTAAATAGAAAGGAAAGCAACCAGCACACTATAATTCCAAAGACAGCTACACTCACGAGGTTTTCTCCTCGTTTTGGCGTTCCTCTTCGAGGGCTTCTTCCTGTTCGGCAGTAAACACTAACTTTTCAACCATCACTTGCAATACCCGGTGCCGGGATATCTTCTGAACGATAAACCGCGCCCCGGGCAAATCGATCACCGACCCCACATGCGCGTTATTTTCAAGTTTCACCTGAACGAGTCCGCCTACGGTATCAATGTCATCCTCAACCACATCAATGCCTGTGACTTCCTGTAACTCCTTGAGTTTGGTTGATCCGTTCACAAAATATTTACCTTCGGCCAATTTTTCTATAAGCCACTCTTTTCTGTCGAAGTCACCTTCGACGTCACCAAAAATTTCTTCGCGTATATCGCCATCGGTCACAACTCCGGAAGAGCCCCCGAACTCATCAACCACAATGGCGACTCGTGCGTTTCTGGTGAGAAAGAACTTTAAAAGTGTGAGCGCTTTCATCGTCTCGGGAACGTACAGAGGTGGTTCCATCATTTCGGATATGTCAGTTCCCATTTCCGTTAAAAACCGTTTGGTGCTGAGCACTCCAATAATCAAGTCTGGCGTGGTATCAAACACGGGAATGGCCCGATGCCGAATGGGCCGAATCGTTTCTTCTATCCGCATAGTCGACCAATCGTTCCCCACTGCCACCATGTCAACCCGAGGAGTCATAACATCACGGACTGACTTGTCGCCAAGCTTTACGATGGACTGAATCATGGCACTCTCGGTTTCCTTCAGAAACCCTTCCTCTTCGCCTGTTTGAATGACTGTTTGAAATTCCGATTCGTTCAAGGTCGTCTTTAATTTGTATCGTAACGTGGCCCGGCGCACCACGGAAGACACAAGGTTCTCAAACAAATTCGACACTGGCCTAATCCGGTCCCGCACCACTTTAAATGGATGCACAATTTTTAACGAAATTTGTAACGGATTATGCACGGCAATCGTTTTGGGGATAATCTCAGTACCGATGAGAAGGAGAAGGAACACGATAAAACTAACCACAAAAAAGTGGAGCCCAGGGAACGAGTAATAAAACAAAGACCAAAAAACCACTGTCGCCGCAAAGATGGATGCTGTGTGTCCGATAACGATGACATTGAGGACCTGTTCAGGTTTTTCCAAAAGTTCCGATAAAGGTTGGCCATACTTCGGGTTCTTTTCCCGCAGCCGTCTTACCTGCAAGGGCTTCAAGGAAAAAAAGGCTCCTTCCGCTAACGAAAAAAATGCGGCTGACACGACCAACCCCAAAAGCAATATACTGAGTCCAATAACCACCATGACTTCCATCTTGCCCGAATCTTGTCCCGATTCCGCGCTTCCTGCAACAGATTTGAAATTCGACCCTCAGTAATCGTCTTGAGTTAGGTTTGCCTTATGTAGGTGCAAAACCCCTCCGTTGTGGGGCATGGCTCGGATCACATGCCAATAAAGTCCATCGTCTCATCCCTCCGATCGTGTACCGGAAGGACGGGTTAAGCATAAAATCGATGAAGATGACTCACTCTGGAGTCGTCTTAAGACTGCCTATTTATTGAGGCCGTAAAACCACCCGTTTCAATGGGCGTTAATACGAAGCTTGAGCGCCTTTTATGTTGCGCTTTTCAATCCAGGGCATGAGTGAACGAAGGCGGGAACCGACTTTCTCAATGCTATGAGATTCGCCTTTTTTAAGAAGTTGATGATACTTCTTATACCCGGTCTCGTACTCACGAATCCAGCCCTTGGCGAACTTACCATTTTGAACTTCTGTAAGAGCGACTTTCATACGTTTTTTGACCGAGCTATCAATGATCTTTGGCCCCACGCTGATATCACCCCACTTGGCCGTTTCAGAAATCGAGAAACGCATCCCGGCAATACCGGCTTCGTTGATAAGATCAACAATCAGTTTCAGTTCGTGGAGACACTCAAAATAAGCCATTTCAGGTTGGTACCCGGCCTCAATAAGCGTTTCGTACCCAGCCTGAATTAAAGCTGTCACGCCACCGCACAGGACCACTTGCTCACCGAAAAGATCAGTTTCAGTTTCTTCTTTAAAGGTCGTCTCAAGCACACCACCGCGCGTTCCGCCCACGCCTTTGGCCCATGCTAATGCCACTTGTTTGGCTTTCTTACTTGGATTCTGATAAATCGCGATCAAAGCAGGCACCCCTTTGCCCTCGAGGAACTGGCGCCGCACAATGTGGCCAGGACCTTTAGGGGCAACCATGATAACGTCCACGTTCTTAGGTGGTACAATTGTTTTAAAATGAATTGAGAAGCCGTGCGAAAATAAAAGAGTTTTTCCGGGAGTCAGATTAGGTTCGATGTCATTTTTGTACACCTTGGGCTGTTTAGTATCGGGAATACCAATCATGATCACATCCCCACGGCGAACTGCTTCGCCTGTTTCATAAACCTTAAATCCCTTTTTCTTAGCCACTTCGACGGACTTACTGCCCTTGTAGAGACCCACGATGACATTGATTCCACTTTCCTTCAGGTTCAACGCATGCGCGTGACCTTGGGACCCGAAACCAAGGACGGCCACGGTTTTGTTTTTCAAATACTTAAGGTCTGCATCTTTTTCTGTGTATACTTTAGCTAGCATAATTATCCTGGTTGATTTTTAAATTTAAAAAGCGGTTCTTTTCTATCTCCGCGGCATCGCAACTTTGCCGGTACGCGTAATGTTCTCAAGGCCAAACGAACTCATCAGGCCCAGAAATTTCTCAATCTTACTTTCATCACCGGTGACCTCGATGGTCAGGTTGTGGGGTTGCACATCCACAATCTTAGCGCGAAAAATATCACAAATCTGCATCACTTCTGCGCGGGACTTCGAGTTGACGCTCACTTTTACAAGGACCAATTCCCGATCCACATACTCACCGTCTTTAAAATCATCTACCTTCAAAACGTCGACGAGCTTGTTTAATTGCTTGGTCACTTGCTCAAGAACGTTGTCATCCCCGCGCACCACAATCGTCATGCGAGACGTTTTTGGATCATGGGTCGGCGCCACGTTCAGCGTGTCGATGTTATAGCCGCGTCCGCTGAATAGACCTGCGATGCGGACTAGCACACCGAATTTATTTTCTACTAAAACTGAAATCGTATGTCGCATAAATGGGCATTTTGTATAAAGACTCTACTTTAGCTTGCCAAGCACTATTTCTCCCGTTGTATCAAGGCATGGCTCCGCATCACTCACCGTTTTCATCGCTTTTTTCGCGAGTGGTCATCCTGTTCCTTGTCGTGCGATGCCTGACTTATGTGGCTGGCTGGACCATGGCCAGAGTCGATCCCGATTCTTTTGATCGGACGAACTATGAAACTCTCTTTTTCCATCGACCAGAAGACCCGCGCATGCAGCCGGACGCGCAGATTCCCTTTAAAAGCCTATGGAATTATGGTGATAGCGAATGGTACCTTTCGATCGCTGAACACGGTTACCCTACACGTTCTGAGTTTGATTCGGTCAATCAGTCTGGCGGGGTCGTTCCAACGACAACTGATAATAGTAAGGTGCGATATGCCTTTTTCCCGTTGTTTCCCATGTGTATCCGACTTTTTGCGGTGTTTTTACCCGTTGAATGGGCCGCGTTTTGCGTCATCCAACTCGTTTCTCTTGCAGGCATATTCGTGCTGACCAAACTGTGGAAGTTGTATTTTCCAGATCAAGAAATCAAAGCGCTCTTCGCTTTTTCGCTCCTGTTCCTTTTCCCATTTTCAGTATTTTTTGCCTGTTATTATACCGAAAGCCTCTTTCTTCTATTGAGCGCGTGCTGTTTTCTATTCGTGAAACAGAAAAGATGGTTGCTCATGTTTGCTGCAGGGTTCCTCCTCTGCCTGACTCGGCCTAACGGTGTCTTTATCGTGTTCCCCTTGTTTTTAGCTCTGACTCAGGAAGACCTCTGTAAACGAAACATGCGAGGTTTTCTCTTCTCGAATCTGGTTCCGAAATTTTGCGTGGCTGCTATTCCCCTTGGACTCGCATCCTACTTTGTGGTGAATCATATTAAGACAGGAAATTGGAAAACCTTTTCAATCGTTCAAAAAGAATTTTGGAAATACGAGAACGCATCGATCCTCACGAATTTTTATAATAATGTTATCCAACATTCCTTAACTTTCTTCACCCGACCCTTACACGATTCCTCCGGGTCACAAGTTGACTACCTCGTGATGATCTTTGTAGCGTGCACATTAATTTACATGCTCATTTCGCGATTCCCGCTCGAACTGACCTTGTGGACCGGGATGATCTGGGCCGTCCCCCTGCTCACTAAAGATCTCATGTCTTTTTCACGATACATGTCTATTTCATTCCCACTTTTTTTCATGATAGGCCTCAGAGCTTCCAAACAGTTGAATCGCTCAATGATTGTCTTGTTTTCGATCGGCTACTTCCTCGCCGTCTGGGGCATTGTTAATTATCGGTGGGTTGGATGACATTTAACGTTGTCCCTTTTCGATTCCGAGTTTAGACTTTTCTACGAAGAGTACGTTATCGCGGTACTTCGAAAGAGGTGCTGAGGAAAGTCCGGACACCATAGGGCATCATGCCGTGGATAATACGCGGGCAGTTCAGGCTCAAGCTTGAATTGACAGACAGTGCCACAGAAAATAAACCGCCCCGCTTTTTCGAAAGAAAGACCGGTGGTAAGGGTGAAAAGGCGGGGTAAAAGCCCACCGCTCCATTGGCAACAATGGAGGCACGGAAAACCTCATGAGGTGCAAGACCAAATAGGGAGTCTCAAACGGCCCGTTCATCATGACTCCGGGTACTGGTCGCATAGACAAATGATAACGACCCCGTCTAAACAACGGGATACAGAATCCGGCTTATCGCCCTTCAGTTATCGCCTTCCGCGCCTTAAAAAGGCCGGAAGGCGTTCCTTTTTTAAAGTTCGCCTTGGTTACAGCTGGTGTATTCTCATACCTATCTAGCCTTGATCAAGGACCTATTGTATTTAAACTGGCACCTTCACTATCATCCGATAATGAACCTATTATGAATCCCAGCCGCGTCTTCAACGTGTTAAACTCTCACCAAGTCAGCTACCTCTTGATTGGAGGTTTGAACTTTGCAATGAACTTCAGGCCGGAATATTTAACCTTCGACATAGACCTGTTTGTCCAAGACTCCCCCTCAAACCTCGCTTCTCTTAACAAAGCCCTGATTACACTGGAATCCTCATGGGGGCCTGACGATATATCGTGGCATGCCATACCAGACGATGACGGTAAATGGCTTACGAAACAGTCATGTTTTTGTCTTGTGACCGCCTCAGGACCAGTGGATGTTTTCAGGGCCGTGCAAGGATTGGAAAATCGCTATATAGAATGTTATGACGCTGGAAATGACCGACAGACGCTCGATGGAATAACTTATCGCAGCCTCTCCGCACCTCACATGCTAGAATGTCAATTAGCGCTCGATGAAAAGGATCGCAAGCTTGACCGTGTTCGATTTCTGAGGGAAATTATGGAGAAATGAACGATAGGGATGATACCAAATCCAAGGAAGAATCGAAACGCAATGCCATTCTTACCGAACGTCAGAAGGCAGAATTCTACGAAAAATACTTACAATGGGCGTTTGCAAATATTCCATCTGTAGCCGAAAGACTCACCCCTAAATATTGTAAACAAAAAGAGGCCCGCCTGCTTCAGGGACTGGCAAAGCACAACCGAAACAAGTCTGACTCAACACAAAAGTCAAATGTTCATTGACCGGACTCGGTATCCATTTTGACCTTTGCGTGCGTGACGATCGAACGATCACTCCAAAAAGTCTAGGGGGTTCTCATTGGCGGATGTTTTTAAAGTCACTTAGGAGTCACTTAGGGGCAGACAAATTATTTTTCGCTGATCATAGCGTTCATATGAACTCAGATAGTTTGTCCGTCCACGTTGGCACTCTACTCCTAGCAGGGGAAATACATCGTTATAAAAGGACGACCAGCCCTTCGGCCTCGACCAGTTTTTTCTGATTTGCATCAAAAGTAAGGAAGTGCGTTAACCGGAGGTGCTTGACTGTGGCTAAATGCAGGATGTCCATTGGGCGGTGGCCACCGGTCATGGTGTTTTTTGCAGAAAGCGACTCTGCTAGGCTATGAACATCCGGCCATTCCACCGATTCGAGCAACAAACCCCTTGCATCGAGATTCTTAGCAAGTGCTGAAATCATGTGATCAGCCTCCCGCTTTGAAAATCCCTTTGTCCGGTCCTTGCTGTGACGATAAACTTGAAAGCGAGCGGATTGCCGAAACTCCCAAAGCACCAATGAAGAAACGACCACGTTCCCAGTTAGCCCTGTCGCCATAAGTTCATCAGCCTCAGCCGAGTTATCCTGTTCCCTAAATAAGGCGCAAAGGAACGAAGTATCGGTAAAACAACGCAAGCTACTCCTCCCCATCCAATTCGGCGGCCCGCATTTCTGCAACCTCTTTAGCGCTAAATTTGCGCCCCTTCCAAATGGCTTTACGCTGAGCACGAAAGTCGATCTTGGGCGTCAGGACAGGTTTAACCTCGATAGGGAGGAGCCGGGCATAAGGCTTGCCTCTTTTAAGGATTTCCACGGTTTCCCCATTGTCGAGCCATGCGGAAACCCGACGAAAGTGATTTCTCAAATCAGCAGTGGTGACAGTATTCATGATATAAAAATATATCATCGACTCCGGCCTGTCAAGTTTTGGGCCTTATAATCCAGAGTCACTTAGGGACCGACAAACTATAATCCTTCGATCATTGCGTCCAAAAATCGATCAAATACCAGAAACGTAGAAAAGGGCTTTTTAAATGGCAAATCGTTTGTCCTACAAATATGTCCGTCCCTTTTGCTACACTCGTTAGTAACCGCTGAAAAATCAGCGTTATATTGTCAGGGGGTTCCAGACTTCTTGAAAACCAAAACCTTGAAAATGCTTCACATTAGCTGTGGCAAAACGGGTCACTCGATGATGACGAAGTGTAAAGGCGATCCGTGCGTCAATGATCTGCCTAAAACCCGCTTTCGTTTCCGTGGCCCAAGACCACAGCTTTTGTGAAATCATCGGATCGTAATCAATGCACCGCCATACTGGATTTTGCTTCAATGCAAGACAATGCGATGTCGCTTCTTTAGCCGTGTAGGGCTTGGCAAATATGGCAGGATTACGAAGCTGCATATAAAGCTCCACTAGCACCAGTTCGCAAAGGACAAACTCTTCTCGGCCCTGACCCGCTTCGAGGAAAAAGTTCCGGGCTGGCTCATGATGAGGAGAATCGGGGTCTGCCGCATGGATCAGCAGGTTGGTATCGGTTGTCAGCATCTCAAAGCTTTGGAAAGCGGCGTTCGATGGCTTCAGCCTCGGCGGAAACCATGGCGGGATCAAGCAAGTGTCCTCCACTTCCCCGCAGCAAAGGCATTGTCCACGGCGCACGGGTTTGAGATGTTTCAGGGCAGGTCTGGACGTATGCTTCCATGCCTCGGCGAATCAGTTCTGCTACAGACAAATCCCGCCTGAGCGCGATTTTTTTGATCTGCTGGAAAAGCGGTTCAGGCAGTTGAATTTGTGTTCTCGTCATGCATACAATATAATGCATACATCAATCTAATGTCAACTGCACGGAGGCTACCTTGGATCAGCTGGGTGCTGTATCTCTCAATGTGGCATAGGCAATCTTGTCTGTGCTTCGCAGATTTCATATTCTGCGATTCCCTTAAGCGAAACTCTAGCTTTGATGCGTCCTTATTGGCCTTAGACGGAACACTTCAAAAAATTGGCGAGGATTTTTTTGCCTTGTTGGGTCAGAATAGATTCCGGATGGAATTGGACACCGTAAATGGGGAATACCTTATGTTGAAGACCCATGATCTCTTGCTCAGCGGTTTCTGCCGTTATAACCAAATCTGAAGGAAACGTTTCCCTTTTGACGATGAGCGAATGATATCGGGTCGCGTCAAAGGGACTGGGAAGACCTTCAAAAAGACCCTCGCCCTTGTGAAGAATGGGGGACGTTTTCCCATGCATCAGCCGCTGAGCGCGAACCACTTCACCCCCAAACACGTAGCCGATACACTGATGCCCGAGACAGACACCAAGTAGCGGCGTCGTCGGGCCAAATGTTGAAATGACCTCGTTGGAAATCCCGGCCTCCTTCGGGGTGCAAGGTCCTGGGGAGATGACAATCTTGTCTGGTTTGAGGTCAGCTATTTTCTCCAATGTGATTTGGTCATTCCTATAGACCATGGGGGCCACCCCCAATTCACCGAAGTATTGGACGAGGTTAAATGTGAAAGAATCGTAATTATCGATTATCAAGATCGATTGCATAAAATAAAATTAAGCTGATGAGATTTGTGCTGCCAGTCGCAAGGCCTTTAAACCCGCTTTCGCTTTGTTACAACTTTCGTGGTACTCGCCTAGGGCCGTGGAATCGGCTACCAACCCACCGCCCGCTTGCAAATAAGCTTTATCGTTTTTTAAAAGCAAGGTGCGAATGGCAATGCATGAGTCCAGGTTTCCAGAATACCCGAAGTATCCAACGGCCCCCGCATAAATCCCCCGACTCGTGGGTTCCTGTTCCGCGATGATCTGCATAGCCCGGATTTTGGGTGAACCACTCACGGTCCCCGCTGGGAAGGTCGCCCGCATCACATCGTACGCGTTGCTGTTACCACTCAAAATTCCTTCCACATTGCTCACGATATGCATGACGTGTGAGTACCTTTCGATAATCATGAATTCAGTGACGCGCACAGAATTGTAATCGCACACTCGGCCCACATCGTTACGGGCGAGGTCCACAAGCATCACATGCTCAGCCCGCTCCTTGGGGTCTGCGAGTAATTCTGCCGCAAGTTGGTCATCTTCTTCTGGGGTTTTCCCGCGCACACGGGTGCCAGCGATCGGACGGATTTCGACCTTCCGATTTTCACAACGGACGTGCACCTCTGGGGATGTCCCCACCACAGCCATATCAAGGAACTTCAAACAAAACATGTACGGCGAAGGATTTATCAATCTCAAGGCCCGGTACAAATCAATGGGGCGACCGGTAAATGGAACTTCAAATCGTTGCGAAGGAACCACCTGAAAAATGTCGCCGGCTTTAATATATTCCTGCATCGATTCTGTCATGCGCACATAATCGGCTTGGGTCATGTTGGCCTTGGGCAACTCGGGTTCAGCTGGGTCTGGCTCAGAAAATTCAATCGGGAGTGAGACAGCCGGTTTCTTCAATTTCTGCACCACGGCATCTATCTTCCCTGCGGCTATATCATAAGCCGAACCCGCGTCCCCTTCGACGTGCGCGTTGCACAGGACCTTGATCCGCCTTTGAACGTGATCAAATATCAGCACAGTGTCACTGATTACAAAAAGTGCATCGGGAACTTGCAGGTCGTCTTTCGCAGATTTAGGGACCGTCTTTTCAAAAAACCGAACGGTCTCATACGCAAGGTAACCAACGGCTCCCCCGTAAAAGATCGGGAGATCCGTGTGTTCAACGGGTTTAAAAACGGACATGATCTTTTGTAGTTCCGCCAAAGGATCAAGCTGACTCTTGTACCGTTCCTCTTTGCCATTACGCACAAGGCGCACCTCATCACCGCGCATTTCAAAAATCAGTTCCGGCGCAGATGCGATAAAGGAGTAACGCCCAAATCTTTCCGCACTTTCTGCAGACTCGAGTAAAAAGGAAATTTTATCAGGTTCATCCAACTTAAGGTACGCTGTCACCGGAGTTTCAGTGTCAGCCAACAACTCGCGGAAAACAGGGATGAGATTCCCGTCCTTAGCCAATTCAATAAATTTTTCCCGTGAAGGAGCAAGCATATGTTACTCCCTTCGATAAGTGGCTTCCGGATCAAACACACGCATTTCTTTTATAGTTTGAACGGCTCCATCCAGCTCAATGGGCTGGAAAAAGCACGATTCATAGCCAGCGTGGCATGCTCCGCCGATTTGTTCGACTTCAAAAAGCAGGGTGTCACCATCACAATCAATGGAAAATCTTTTGATCGTCTGAGTGTGACCGCTTGTCTCTCCCTTGACCCAATACTTCTTTCTGGATCGACTCCAGAAATTGGTCTTTCCGGTTTCGAGCGTGGCCACAAGGGAATCTGCATTCATCCAAGCCATCATCAAAACCCGTTTCGTTTTGGCATCTTGAATGATCGCCGCCACAAGTCCGTCACTGTTAAATTTTATTTTTTGTAAAAAATCACAATTTACGTTCATACAATCCTTTCGCAACCCGGCTACAGACGCACCGGGATTCCCTTTAATTTTAAAAACTGTTTCACGTCATCTACCGTATGTTGATTATAATGGAAAATACTCGCAGCAAGCACCGCGTCCGCTTTTCCAGTCGTGAGCACTTCGAACATATGCTGCATAGTACCAGCTCCGCCACTCGCAATTACAGGAACATTTACGACCTCGCTCACCGCGCGGGTTAACTCCATGTCATACCCTTTTTTGGTCCCGTCGGCATCCATACTCGTCAGCAGGATTTCCCCTGCCCCAAGCTCCACTCCTCGTTTGGCCCATTCAATCGCATCAAGTCCCGTTGGTTTTCTGCCTCCATGGGTAAAAACCTCCCACTTTCCCGGACCTACGTTCTTGGCATCAATCGCCAGCACAATGCATTGACTTCCAAAGGTATGCGCGCCCTCTCGAATGAGCGTAGGATTCTGAATCGCAGCAGTATTGACAGATATCTTGTCAGCGCCCGCATTTAGCATGAGGCGTATGTCTTCAACGGTTCGGATACCCCCGCCCACGGTCAATGGAATAAAAACTTGGTCAGCCGTACGCTCCACTAAGCTGACGAGAGTTCCCCTGTTTTCGTGAGAAGCGCGGATATCAAGAAAAACGAGTTCGTCGGCGCCTTGAGCATCGTAGGCAAGCGCGGCCTCGACCGGGTCGCCGGCATCTTTGAGTTCGAGAAACTTAACGCCTTTAACAACCCGACCTTCCGCTACATCCAGACAGGGAATGATTCGTTTAGCCAGCATTCGGAGCCATCAGTTAAACGCAAATTCGAAAAAGGCAAAGGGAAAATATGCTGCCCACACCTCCACTCTCCCATAAAGCGCCTTATTAAAATACGATCTGTTTTACCCCCTTCTTAGGTCGGTGCTCCCATTTTATGATTTATTATGACTTTCAATTAGCGCCGATTTTTCCTATCGAACCCTATGACGACAGGCTATTTTATAACTGGAACTGACACAGGAGTGGGGAAGACCTACATTACGTCGCTCCTGCTCAAGTCCCTCGTAAAGATGGGGAAACGCGCTTGTGGATTTAAACCCATTTGTTGCGGGGATCGCGATGATGTTTTTGCATTATTAAAGGCGGGGTCAACGGATCCTCAACTCACCCCAGAGGCCATCAACCCCATTTGGTTACGTCCACCTGCAGCACCTTATACAGCCTGCATCATAGAAGAACGCGTCGTTGATATTCCCTTTATTCACGAACATTTACAGCGCCTGACATCGTTTGAATTCGTTTTAGTCGAAGGTGCCGGGGGTTGGCGAGTGCCTATCCGGCAGGACTATTTCATAAGTGACCTTGCTAAAGAAATAGGTTTCCCGGTCATTATCGTGGCCCGACTTGGACTCGGAACGTTAAATCACACTTTGCTGACAGTTGATTCTATCCGAAGCACAGGACTGCCCATTGCTGGAATTATTGTAAATGATGCTGAAGGAACCGCTGACCCAATTGCGGCTTCCACTAACCCCGCTCTTCTCGAGCAACTCACCGGAGAAAAAATTCTGGGCACTATCGGAAAAGGCGAAATGGAAATCGATTGGCCACTCGGCTGATTACGAGCGGTTAATAACCCCAGCCGCGACAAACATAACGCAGGCTATTCCCGCTGCTGACTGGAGAGCGATATAAATAATGGCCAAACGGTGATATTTAATTTTGTTACTCAGGATAGCGCCTACGACAAGAATCTGGCGTTTATACTCTTCGAGGGACATCGCACCAGTGAAGTTGTCACTCAGTCGGTCGACGCATTCCTGGGCTTCTTCATAGTTTTTTTCGCTATAAACGCAGAACAAAGTAGTAACCCCTTTCAACAGGGGCGAACTCATAAACGGACCTCGCGTATTAGGAGTGCGCGCGACGAGGCTCATAAGTGCATTGATAAATGCTAGAAACCCGAACGCCACGCCGCCAAACCAGAAAAGTAGCATCAAACCTTTGTCCATCCGACCTTTCGGGAGCAAAGACGATTCCATAATCGCTTGCACAAACATTATGCACACCGGAAAAAATAAAAGTGCAAAGGTCAGAAGTATCACCACGATCAACAAAAACCCCGTTTTCATATCCGTGAACCTGATGATATCCTGCAAGTTCACGTAACCTTGCCTCGCGTGCTTGAGACCGGCAATCGATGTGTCGCCTTGGGGTAACAAAGTTGATTCGGACGCCATGAAGCTTTATCCTGCCAGACACCAAGGAAAATCCAATGACATAATAGTCCCGGCTTATTCTTAATCTCCTGAATCCCCCATCTTCAAAAATTAAAACTTAGCCGCGAAAAAGCACAAAAACCGCAAAATGGACTAACCGAAAACAACACTCGACCCCAATAAAAGCCAATGCCAGAGGGTTGATTCAAACTGTCGGCTGCCATTGTAGATTGAGCCGGAATACTCTCGCCAATGCCAAGGGAAAAGTTTTATCACGGGCAAGTCTAAATTTACTTCTCCCCAATCCTCCGTGCCTCCGCACATCCGCGTGAAATTATCTCCCAATGTTCATTCTTGTTTTGGTGAACTCCCAACCACGACCTTACCCATTTTGACGACCTCAAGGTCGGAAGCTTTGACGCGTTTGAGGGTGTTCAGATCCGCGTCGTTCCAGCGGTGGTCGGCAGCGCCGGAGATAAACCAATCGCCTCCGTTATCGGCGAGCAACATACCGTAGGTCTTGAGGGCCTGCAGGATGACCTTGGCCTGTGGAGGATATTTCGAAAGAGGATAATCCGCCTTAAGTCTGACGCGCATACCCATGGGAGGGAGATTTACATGTGTGTCCTGACTCGCATAGTGTGAAGCAGGGGGCACGTAAGCTTTACGCGTTTTCGTCACAGTGAACCGGAAAGCGTGGTCAACATGGCCCCGTGCAATTTCGTCATACCGCACAAGCCCCGGGAGTATGGGAAGCCCTGCTGCATCGGCGGAGGTGTGACCCGCAGGGCGAGATGGATTTTTTTTGAGATCAAAAACGGCGCCCGACGCAGCACGCACTTCCCGGCCTTTTACAAAAGTGTAAAACAGTTCGTACAACTTCATCTCTCCTCGGTGCAGGATGATGAGATGACGATCGCCCGTGTCCTCATCGCGCAAAGGAATATGAGTGGGCAACGGGTACATCACTTGATCACTTTCATCTGGGTAATCCGTAAACTCGACTTGGACCTTGGCCGTCTCCTCGTCTACGACGCAATATGAAAAACCGTGTGGTCCACCTCTCCAGTTTGCGCCAAAGTCCGGGTGGATATTTTTCTGGGCACCTATTTGACGAATAAGAATTTCCGAGCGTGGATCAACAGGCAGTTGGTCAACCTTCTGATTCCAAGGATTGTTTTTTGGGAAGAGTTGAATGGACTCCAGATCGACATTGATTCCGGTTTTTACCATGGGCTCTGCCATCGCGTGAAAGCACACGAGGAACAGACAACAACCTATTGCCCAGAACGATCTCATGTCATGCGGTTTAATGAGAGAAGAAGAGTACACGTCGCGGATTCGTCGGCTAAGAGATGGCACATCTCATCGGGTCGAACTACAGGGTTTGGGCCGGTGGTCCATGGCTCGATGCACACCTGTTTTTCGTCAGTTGCTCGCGACCAGACAGCCACCCAGCTTAACAAGTGTGGGTTGCTCCACGATACGTTTACGGCATAACCCGAAGGCTCATCAACTAAACGAATTAGAGCCCCCTCGACGTTCTTATAAAAAAAAGTCCCGCTCAGATCAGTGTCCGCCGCTAGACGTCCCTGCGGCTGTTTGATGGCACTATAATTCATCCAATCAGAATCCAACGGACTTATGCGCTCACATTCAGGCACGTCCAGATAACACGCGCCCTTGGATGAAGCGGAGGAAAGGGGTGCGTTAAAATAGGGATGGAATCCGATCGCAAACGGCATTGTCGCGTCTGACAGGTTGTGCACCATCGCAGAAATCTCAAGGGCTTGATTTTTCAAGCGGTAACATAAAGTGAACTTAAATTTAAACGGAAACGTTTTAAGCGTAGCGTCCGAATGTCCCAAGCTTAAGGTTACCTCAGTATCAGAAACGTTCTCGACCGTCCAAACACTTTTGCGTGCGAAACCGTGTTGTGGCAACACGAACGGGGATCCGTTAACCTTATAAACGTTGTCTTCGCCATTGGTGCGCACCCATGAGACAATGGGGAAAAGAATAGGGTTCCCGAAATGAATTCGGTCAGGCCATCCACGCAGTTTTTCCTCCCTGCAATCCAGGACATCGACGAGGCCATTGCCAAGGTCAACAGCGTATTTAACGACCATGCCCCCAAGTTCCGGACAAACCCAAGCTTCGACGCCCGGCGCACGGAGGATAAGTCGTGTGGCCTCAGGAGAATAAGGGGCAGACATGCTTTATTCGTTTACTTCACCGAACGCCCTGAACTTGTCATAGCGTTGTGTCATAAGCGTGTCGGGTTTAATCTTTCTCAAGTTGGCAATATTGGAGAGCACAGCTTTTTTGACCGCACTAAATACGACCTCAGGATTGCGATGAGCACCACCCGGAGGTTCATCGATAACCTCATCCACTAACTTAAATTGCATAAGATCGCGGGCAGCCATTTTAAGAGCAGCGGCCGCTTTCGGTGCGTGGCTCCGATCTTTCCAGAGAATCGCAGCACAACCTTCAGGCGAAATGACGGAATAATAAGCGTTTTCGAGTATCAATATCCTGTCCGCCACACCAATCCCCAAGGCCCCTCCGCTTCCCCCTTCGCCAATGACCACTCCAATAATGGGCACAGGTAATAAAAACATCTCACGCAAGTTGACGGCTATGGCCTCAGCGATATGTCGTTCTTCTGCACCCACACCAGGGTAAGCCCCCGGAGTGTCAATGAGGGAAATAATAGGTAAATTAAATTTTGCAGCCATTTGCATCAAGCGCAGGGCTTTGCGGTATCCTTCTGGGTGGGCACTTCCGAAATTGCGTTTGAGTTTCTCCTTGGTATCCCGGCCTTTTTGATTGCCGATGATCATGACAGGAACATCATCAATCCGGGCCAGCCCGCCGACCATGGCTTTGTCGTCACTAAATCGGCGGTCACCATGCAACTCGAAGTAATCGGTGCACATGGCATTAATGAAATCGAGAGCAAACGGGCGCTTCACGTGCCTAGCAATTTGAACACGTTGCCATGGGCTAAGATTCTGATAAATCTCGGCTTTAGTTTCATTGATCTTCCGTTCCAAGCTGACCACTTCATCAGTGAAATCTATTTTGTGTTCATCGGCTTGCGCCCTAAGTTCGGACAACTTCTTTTCCAGCTCAATGATCGGCTTTTCAAATTCTAATGGAGCAATCTTCATAAAACACTCTTCTCGCACTTATGGATTAACCAATTTGGCAAAAACCGTTTTTCCACCTTCGAACTTGAGCACCACTAACGGCTTCTGAGCATTGCGTTGGGCGTCGATCGTAATTTTCCCCGAAACTCCTGGAAAATCTTTAGTAGTCGCTAACGCATCACGAATCTTGGATCCTTCCGTTGACCCAGCGCGTTTAATGGCATCCGCCATTATAAACATGGCATCGTACCCTAAAACAGCCATTGCATCGGGCACCTTGCCGTACTTCTGTTTGTATTCATTCACAAAACTCTGAACTTCGGGACGGGGATCATCGGGAGAATAATGGTTGGTATAATACGAACCCTCGATCGCTTGGCCCCCAATCTTGGCCGTTTCTTCCGAGTCCCATCCGTCGCCCCCGACCAAAGGAACCGTGATCCCCAATTCCCGAGCCTGACGTGCGATTTGTCCCACCTGAGTATAATAACCCGGAACGACGATAACCTGAGGGTTGCGTCCTTTGATTTTAGTGAGCTGAGCTTTAAAATCAATATCCCCCGCCATGTACGATTCTTGGGTCAGGACCGTGCCACCCATGGCCGTGAACTTCGCAGTAAAGTTTTGCGCCAAGCCGAGACTGTAATCACTCTTTTGGTCGACTAACACCGCCACATTTTTGGACTTCAGTTCTTCAGATACAAACTTGGCTATAATTTCGCCCTGAAAGCTGTCGGTAAAACAGGCTCTGAAAATATAATCCCCTACCTGAGTGACTTTTTCGTTAGTGGACGCCGGGCTGAGCATCGGAATCTTGGCCTGCTGGCATTTGGGTGCAGCGGCAAGGCTACGGGAACTAGCGACTTCCCCAATGATAGCATGAACTTTGTTCTGATTGATCAGCTTCAAAACTGAACTGACCGCTTCGGATGTTTTCCCTTGGTTATCTTCCGAAATCACTTTTATCTTTTTGCCAAGCACTCCCCCACCTGCATTGAGTTTTTCGAGGGCCATCATGATGCCGTTATGCGTCGACACGCCAAAGGTTGCTGTATCCCCCGTCATCGATCCGTACTCCCCAATCCGAATCTCGTTATCATCAACGTTGGACGACGCTGCCTGGTTCCCACCTTGTTTGGCACAGCCACCTGCGAATGCAAACAACGCGACGATTAGACCGACAAAAATATTACGATTTAGTTTCATAGTGTAAGGAGCGGGATTATACGGGTTTATCATGAAATGATGCAAAAGGTAAATTCAGGTTTGCAGTTATTTCATCTGCTGTTAGAAAAGCACGCCTATGTTCAAGCTCCAGCATACCCTTGGCAAAAAAGCGACTTTTTCAGGTCACGCCCTGCACACAGGTAATAAAGTCAATATCGCTTTCCTACCCGCACCGGAGAACCATGGGATCAAGTTTAAACGCATTGATCTGGCGGACCACCCTATTCTTGATGCGCATGTGGATTACGTAAAACAAGTCGAACGCTCCACAACCCTGGCCGATGGTGCCATCCGCATTCACACTGTCGAACACGCCATTTCAGCTCTTGCGGGCATGGGCGTTGATAACGCCATGATCGAGATGGACTCGAACGAACCCCCCATTGCGGACGGCAGCGGCATGCCTTTCATGAAGATGGTTCAGGAAGCCGGTGTGGTCGAACAGAAAGCTTCCCGCAAAATCTTCACCCTTCGCGATCCTATACAAATCGAAGGTAAAGGTGGCTCATTTATTGTGGCCATGCCCTCGGACGAACTCCGTATTTCTTGTACAAACGCAAATCATACGGGCTTTTTTACTCAATACAGAAGCGATGTTATTACTCCCGAATTTTATCAAAAAGAAATCGCCCCCGCTCGAACATTTTGTTTTTACGAAGAAGTCGCCCCGTTAATGGACCAGGGCTTGATCAAAGGGGGTAGCCTCGAAAATGCGGTCGTGATCCGGGGTAGCCAGGTTTTAAGCAAGGAAGCGCTACGGTTTCCGGACGAATTCGTACGTCACAAAATGCTCGATATCATTGGCGACTTGACTCTCATTGGTGTGCCGATCAAAGCGCATATCATCGCCATGAAACCGAGTCACGGACTCAACGTCGAGTTGGCTAAGGCTTTATACAAACAGTACAAAAAGTATTTTGCGCTGAGCATCCCAAAAGAAAGCGACCTCATCTTAGAAGGGTCAATGGACATTCAGGATGTCATGAAGGTGTTGCCGCACCGTCCTCCGTTCCTCATGATTGACAGAGTCCTTAAATTTGACGGTGAAACCAAAGCGATCGGGATGAAGAATGTCACGATGGGCGAACCTTATTTCGCAGGCCACTTCCCAAATTATCCGATCATGCCTGGTGTGTTACAGGTAGAAGCCATGGCACAGTTGGCGAGTATATTAATGCTTAAAGACCCAGCGAACCTCGGGAAAATAGGGTTCTTCATGAGCGCAGATAGCGTTAAGTTCCGGCGTCCTGTGTTCCCAGGGGATACTTTAATCATCGAAGTTGAGATGACTCGCTCACGCGGCAAAATTGGAAAAGCAAACGGTCGGTGCCTCGTTAATAAACAGGTCGTCTCAGAAGCCGAACTCATGTTTTCCATTACCGACGTGTAAGCGCCATGAATTCAAATTTTCATCCCACTGCTGTTATCAGTCCTGAAGCCCAGATCGGTGCGAATGTTCAAGTGGGGCCGTATTGCATCATCAATGCGGGTGTCACAATAGGAGATAATTGTAAGCTGCACTCTCATGTTGTGATCGATGGACCTACCCACATCGGGCGGGAAAACGAATTTTACCCTTTCTCGGCTATCGGTGGTCTGACCCAAGATAAAAAATATAAGGGCGAACCCACTTATTGCATCATCGGAGATCGAAACATTTTCCGCGAATATATGACCGTCCATCGCGGCACGGGGCCGGAAGAAAAAACTGTTATTGGGTCCGACAACCTTTTTTTAGCTTACACGCATATCGCCCACAATTGTATGCTCGGCAACTCGATCATCATGTCCAACTGCGGCACGCTGGCTGGTCATGTAGTTGTCGAAGATAAGGCGATCATCGGAGGCTTGGCTGCGGTTCACCAATTCTGTCGCATCGGGACTATGTCTATCATTGGAGGATGCTCCAAAGTGGTTCAAGATGTACCTCCTTACATGATGGCGGATGGGAATCCAGCGGAGGTTCGGACGATCAATAAAGTGGGTCTTGAACGAAATGGGTTTGCGGAAGAAAAAGTAAAAGCCATCCGAGAAGCTTTCAAACTCGTGTTTAAAAATCGCGAGATTACGACGACTAAAGCTCTGGATCAGATGGAACAAGTTTTAGGTCACCACGAAGAAGTGCGACACCTCATTCAATTTTTCCGCACGTCAGAGCGCGGTATTTGCCGTTGAGATATACGAAGGCTCTGGGATGGCGTACCGCTTAAGCACCCTTTGCGTGGCCTGATCTAATCCTGCTGCATCCAGCACAATCTTCTCGGGCACGCTCCCCGGCAAAAACTCAATGACATGAAACTCGCCTTGTGGAGACTGTAACGCTTTTTTCAAATCAATAAGGCTAGAAACCTTTACCCCGTTGACTTTATTCAACAGAAGGAATCGGTAGTCTTGGTACCCAAGGTTGTACATATCAGGAAGAACCATTGTCATCATCAACAGTGCCTTGTGGTCGGTCGCAGGACCTTGTTGATTATAATAAGCAAGGCGGAACGGTGCTTTTCCCATGTAATCAGCGCCCCAGCTTTTCAGGAAAGGTTCGGTAAGCGGTTGAAAAACTAACCCCCCATAAATGGAATATTCAGGGGCCTGATCATAGAGATCTGACGGCACCAACCGCTGGGAATCGTCAGCGCGTGGTAGTATGTAATTCACATCAAGCTGTTTCCCCTCTCTCCAAACTTTCACCTTCAAGATCGTGTTTGCCCAACCTTGACGCGTGGCGAGATTTTCGAAGCTGAGATGCCCATAGACTGGGTCTTGATAATCCCCTTCGGCATCAATATCAAATCCGTCCACGTTCAAAATGATATCCTTCTCGAGAATCTCGGACTTTGAAGCTGTCTCTTTATGAATCTTGGTCACAACGACCCCCCGAGGTTCACCCTGCAGTTTTAAAGATGACGCAGAAGCAGGGTTCACATTTTCCTGCCATTTAAAATCAAAATAGCCAATGCCAGAATAGGTACCCTTGGCCACTGACTGAAAAATGGACCGTATAAAGGGACTTGGAATAACATTCAGGGTGCGTTTTTCTTGGGAACTCGTGATCCCTATTAGTTTATCATTATAAACCAAGGGCTCCGCCCAGCCTGCTCCTTCAATGTTTGATTCCGGTGCAAGGTGCAAGTACGGCGCGAAGGTCAGCTGTCCTGGCATCACTGTCGGATGTTCTAAATACGCATTCTGAGTTTGGAAATTTCCATCTTTCCAGCGGATAAACGATGCCGATCCTTTCGTCGGAATCTTTTCAGCCAACTCCGCAGGTTGCACCTGTTCCCAAAATTTATCATCCTGACAAGTGACCAACGCCAAGTTTGCGTGGTAATCTACCCAGGTCAATTTGCCGGTCCACCATTTGCCGCGCCCGCCCTTTTGGATTCGAATAAGAGTTTGATTCGAGAAATGTTCCGCTGTTGTTAATATCCGCTTACCGTTCAGGACTACCCCGTTTTTTTCAACAGCGGCTAACCTCCGGCTCCATGGCTGAATATAATCGTATTGTTTGCGGGTCACTTCGATCATGACGATCGATTTTTCCCAATCCACAGCTTGTTTTTTAGGGGCGGCAATTATCCCGCCCTGAGCACCGAAGAATAGAGCGATGATTAATAAAAAAGGTCTCATCATAAATTACCGTTCTTTGGGACCCCGTAAGTGCTTAAAATCTCGGCGTTAGCGTCATCGGACGCTTTGCGATCCAACGCTTCGAACACTTTGTTCGGAAGAAACTCGATGATGTGCTGGTCTTTTTTATTGGACTCAAACGCCTTCACAACATCTTCCAGACTGTTTATCCTGATTCCATTAATCTGATCCACCAATACGCCGCCCTTAATTTTAAAGTTCGCGTTGACCGCATGTGAAAGTATCGCCGAAAGCACCACCGGCTCGCCACGTCGTTTTGTGGGGTCTTCATGACGTTGATGCGTAAGCTCATAAAGGAGCTTGGCAAAAAACTCGTCATTCAAATTCCTCCCCGTTGTTTTTAAATAATCAAAACTCAAAGGCGTGAAGACGAGCCCACCATAAATGTAATAGCGAGGCGTGAGATCATACTGATTCCCCTCCGCCCGGTCGTCTTTGTAAAAATAACTGGGCAATTCGAGTTCGAGTTCCTTTTTATCCCGCCAGATTTTCAACTTCACGTTGTTCCCGTGCTGAATCTGATCAAATGCGGCTCCAGCATCGACTCGGTTTCCTTCAAGGAGGATGGACCCGTCATTCGCGACAGGGTAAGGCCCGACTTTCAATAAGACATCGTCCTTTTTAATCACGCTTGTCGTGGAAGGTATGGGCAACATACCGTCAATCCGTGCGCCACTATCTTCATCAGGTAAAGCCAATAGTTTGCGGAAAGCTGGATTCTGTAATGGTACAATTTTTAATCCAACATCAGGAAACCCATCATATTTCCCGTCTTTAATGTCTTCGAGGAAGTGTTCAATTATAGGCGGTGGTATAAAGAAACCCGTATTCTCCAAACCCACCAATCCCTGAAACGCCACACCCACAACAAGGTCCTCCTGAATCACGGGTCCCCCACTGTTCCCGGGGTTAATCGCCGCGTCTGTCTGCACGGCAAGAAAACTTCGGTTAGAAATATGCGCATACTTTTGCATTTCTATCCGGGACACAACTCCGCGGGTGTACGATATTTGCTCGCCCCCAGCCGGAAAGCCGTAGGTCAACACAGTTGACCGCACTTTGGGTAATGCGCCGAAGTTTAATGGCTCCATTCCCTTAAAAAAGCTCTCATCTTCAACTTCCAAAATCGCTAAATCACAATCATGTGCAGCGAACAAAACCCGGCAACTGTACGGTTTGGGATCCTGATACCGTTTAACAAAAATCTGCTTGGCCCAACTGATCACGTGAGCGTTCGTCATGATCCGTTTACCTGAAATGACAAAACCGGTCCCCGAGCTGCGGCCCACCGTACTTTGCCGCCATGGCGCCGTCCAATCAGGGAACTGACTGAATGTCATGATCTGAACAACAGACTTTTCTGGCTCAGAAGCATTTAATATTGATGTGAATGGGAGGGAACTAACGAGAAGTATAAAGAATATCCGGAGCGACACGCCTTCACAATGAAAATGCCGCGCGGGAAAATCAAGGACAATTAATAATGCTCGTAAGATCATGCTGCTTGGATGGAAAAGTAGGGGTTACCGTAAAAACACGTTTCCCTTATAAAAGTTTCAAACTTGTATGAGCGTAAAACCGAATCAAAAAAATGGTACCAGAGGCGAGAGTTGAACTCGCGACCAAAGGCTTATGAGTCCTCTGCTCTACCACTGAGCTACTCTGGCATGTGGAAGGACTGATATAATTACGAAACCCGCGCCCCGTCCGCAAGTGATATTTTTCTCATTCTTCCATGGGGGTTGATCTTGCATCCCGTTGCCTCACCTTCACGTGGTGCTCAGACGATCCTTTGGTTCGCTCGATCGAGCGACTCCTGCGATCGTCTGGCCTGCCAGATTTGGCAGGCAGCCGCCCCGTCACAGGAGGTGTCTCTACAGACTAGTCCTTGTCAAAGTAAGAGTTTTCTTACTTTGCCTTTTTTTTGCGGGTCTGGTGAACGCTGGCTTCCACCTTGAGACGAAGGCCGTTGAGGCGAATGAATCCGGTGGCGTCATCTTGGTTATACGCTTGGGTGGGGTCCGCTTCCATGGTGGCGATGTGCGGGTTGTACAGGCTCACGGGGCTTTTGCGACCAGCAGTGATAATATTCCCTTTATATAACTTGAGACGCACGGTGCCGGTGACGTTCTTCTGCGATTCGGTAATCGCGGCTTGCAAGAATTGGCGTTCGGGAGCGTACCAATACCCGTAATAAACCATTTCACTATATTTAGGTACCAACGAGTCTCGCAGATGCATCACTTCGCGATCCATGGTCAACGTTTCAATTTGGCGATGACCAAAGTGGAGAATAGATCCACCTGGGGTTTCATAAACTCCGCGACTTTTCATCCCGACGTATCGGTTCTCGACAAGGTCAACTCGACCGATGCCGTGTTTGCCCCCGAGTTTATTGAGAGTGCGCATCACTTCGAGCGGGGTCAGTTTCTTATCGTTTACCGCAACGCAGTTACCTTTTACAAAGTCAAGGGTCACATACTCTGGCTTGTTAGGTGCGTCTTCTGGAGAAACAGACAGCATATACATATCTTTGTATTTTGCCTCGGAGGCATCAAGCCATGGATCTTCCAGAATACCGGCTTCATAACTGATGTGCAAAAGGTTGCGATCCATCGAGTAGGGTTTTTTGGCACTGGCCTGAATGGGTATGTTGTGCTTGGCCGCGTAGTTAATCATTTCAATCCGGCCGGGGAATTCTGATCGAAACGCTTTATCTCTCCAAGGCGCTATGACCTTTAACTCAGGGGCAAGGGCAGATACAGTGAGTTCGAAGCGAACCTGGTCATTCCCTTTCCCTGTTGCACCGTGAGCTACGGCATCGGCCTTTTCTTTGCGAGCAATTTCGACCATTCGTTTAGCGATCAGAGGGCGCGCGATGGAAGTGCCCAAAAAGTATTGGCTCTCGTAAATTGCACCTGCTTGAACCATCGGATAAATAAAATCTGATGCGAATTCATCCTGTAAATCTTCGATAAAACACTTACTCGCTCCTGTTTTTCTCGCTTTCTCATCTAGCCCGTCCAGTTCTTCTTCCTGACCGACGTTAGCACAAAACGCGATGATTTCAGCGTTGTAACGCTCTTTTAACCAAGTTAAAATTACTGAGGTGTCTAATCCTCCGGAATAAGCCAAAACAATTTTCATGGCCCTGTTTCTAACCTCACCTGCTGGCGACGCAATAAAATTTCATTTGTGAACGGAATCCCTTAGCTGGCATGAAACATGATAAGTATATGCTTATGAAAATGTGGACCCTGTCTATCCTTGTCGTGTTGTGCCCGCTGTTGGTCATGGGTGATGACAAATCGAGATCAACTATCGTTAAAACAAATACAACGACTGTGACTGTGACGAATACAGCGACGGTATCCACAAATGCGAATGCATCGATCACAGGTGAACCGCGTATTAGATTTCCTCAAATCGAAGATGTTTTTGAAACTTACCGGAGGTTTGGTGGCCCAGCGGCCATTGACAAAATGGTTCAAGGGGCTCCCCGTGATGTCGATGGAGATGTTCGTACTGAGGTGACTCCAGCCTTTTCAGAACTTCAGAGCTCGTTTGGAAGTTTTACGGGATACGATGTCATGCGCGTCATGACCATTTCCAGCGACCATCATCGGCTCTTTCTTAAATTGAATTACGAACGCGGAACCGGGTATGCCATGATCGACCAAATTGCGAAAGCAAATGGGGTGGGTTATATAGCTAAAGCTTTGGTGAATCGTGATCCAGAACGGATCTTTCCACAAAATGTTGTTGAACGTATCAGCCCTCCGCCCCTCGATCAAACACCTGGGCGCTGAACGATCTGCTCCTGCCACTATCTTAAGCTGTGGTGATTTGCTGGTCCCACAGTCGGGCAAAGACGCCTTTATTTTCGAGCAACTCAAGCAGGGTCCCCTGCTCTACAATTTTACCTTGTTCAAGGACTACAATAAGGCCCGCTTTTTGTATGGTCGAGAGCCGATGCGCAATCGAAATAACGGTTCGACCTTGAGAGACTTCGTCGAGGGCTTCCTGCACAAGTCTTTCCGACTCGGAATCAAGTGCAGAGGTGGCCTCGTCTAGAATCAGAATGGCTGGATCAGGTAAAATGGCTCGGGCAATCGACAGACGCTGGCGTTGGCCCCCAGATAGTTGAACACCCCTTTCTCCGATGTTTGAATCGTAACCCTCTGGCATTGCCGAAATAAAGTCGTGTGCATGGGCAAGTTTGGCGGCGCGTACGATTTCTTCGCGAGTCGCTTCCGGTTTTCCATAGGCTATATTTGCCGCAATAGTCGTGTTAAAAAGGAAGGTTTCCTGTGTGACCATTCCAATCTGGCGTCGCAAAGATAATTGAGTGACCTCCCGCAAGTCCAAGCCGTCTAAAAGCACACGCCCTGAGGTGGGATCATAAAACCTGCACAATAGATTTATAATCGAAGTCTTTCCTCCGCCACTTGGGCCTACTAAAGCCACAAATGCCCCCCGAGGAATGACCAGTGAAAACTCCGAGATGACCGGATGCTTGTCGTAAGCAAAAGTGACGTTATCAAACTTAATTTCTCGCGCGAGCACAGGCAGGACGGCTGAACCCTTGGCATCGACAACGGTCTTTGGTTCATCTAACACCTCGAAGATACGTTCAGCGGAAGCAGCGGCCGCTTGAAGGGTTAAATGGAGTTTGCTGATAGATTTGACGGGATTATAAATGACAAACATCGCCCCCATGAAAGCCACCACATGTGAGGGAGGCAGTTTATTAACATAGGCATACACCAAAACTAAGCTCCCGGCCACAGCACCGAAGACCTCAATCGTGGGGCTTAATATCGAGTTGGAGCGCACAACCCGCATCGTATGGAAAACAAGGGTGCCTGTGTTTTTCTGGAACTTTTTTATCTCGGCATCTTCTCGTCCAAAAGCTTTCACAACCCGGATACCAGAAAATGCCTCGTGCATGAGAGAAACCAACTGCCCGAGATTTTTCTGAGATTCCTTACTCGCCTTACGGACCTTACGCCCATAAAAGAAAATGGGCACCAAACAAAGCGGGATCATGATAAGAGCAAGCATCGAAAGGGTCGCATCGATTGTTACCAGCAGCGCAGCGGAAATAAGGAGCGTCAGAGGCTGTTTCACGGCATCTGCAATGACGTTGACGAGCGATTTCTGGACTTCGTTAGTGTCATGGCTAATTCGAGCCATTAAATCGCCTGTACTACTCCGGTTAAAAAAACTGAGGGACAATTCCTGAACATGGACAAAAAGCCGGGTCCGAATGTCCATGGTAACGCGAACGCCAACCCAATTGAGCAGGTAAACATTGAGGAAGTTAAAAAATCCTTTCAGGAAAAAGACGAGAGGAATCAGAAGCGCAATGCAGAGCGTGACTTTGGGGCTAAGGTCACGCTGGGGTTCAGGAAACACTTTGTACAGTTTCGCACTCGCCCGGTCTTTTAAGGCTGCTAAACGCTTTTCCATCCCCCGAAATAAAACAAATTTTTTGGAATCAACTTTCTCAACGGAGGTGGTCTTAGTTTCAACGGGGAATATGTAATCGCCGGAAAATTTAATGGTTCCTATCAGCGCCGCGTTAGTGATGGCATAAAGGACTCCTGCGCATAGCCCGAGGATAAACCGGGTGCGATAGGGCGTGAGATATTGCAGAAGCCGACGGTACCATTGCATAAGTAATTGCGCACATTAGGTACAAGCGTTCCAAAGCGCAAGTATTGCGGCAAACCGGAAAAAGGCGGTATCGCAGCCCCCTGCTTGTTTCGCTGAGTTGGTTTAATCCCCACTTTGAGCGAGGTTTGTCCTGTTGTTGACTCATAAGTCATTACACCGGCAACCGTGGAGGATGTCGATGAGTCAACAGGTCCTCCTAATCTCCTTTTTTCAATGGTTGACGCTGGTGAGGCAAAAAGATACGGTGTGCGCCCGGCATTATAAAAAAATAGATACACCTCGCTGGGAGCGGGGTTTTTTTTTAGTGCTGGGTATAGAACACATGCCTGAAGAACTTTCATACGTCATTATTAATCCTACAACGATTTTTAAGTCGCGCACGGGCGGGGTCATAAACCGCTTACTCACGCGGACTCACCTGGATCTTGTCGCTGCACGTATGTTTTCTCCCGGGCAAAAGTTGGTCGAAGAATATGCTGGTTTGCACACCGCCACCAAGGTGGGTGACGCTGGGCGGGTTCAAAAACTGATTCACGATTACGTTCTTAAACATTTCGGACCTGATCCAAAGACGGGTGGAAGGAAACGTGTCCTGGTTCTTTTACTCAAAGGGGAAGACGCGATAGCCAAAGTTCGGGCAGTAGTAGGTTCTATCCGGCATCATAATGTAGGTGGGGAAACCATTCGCGACACCTACGGCGATTATGTGACGGATGACAGCGGGAACGTTATCTATTTTGAGCCTGCGGTCCTTGCCCCAACCAGCGCAGAAGAGGCTTCTCAACATTTAGCGGTTTGGACCAAGTTTTCAGACACAGATGGCGGCATTCTCGATAATGTGGTAGTTCATCAGCCCGAACAGAAGGTCGAACGCACGCTGGTCCTTATTAAACCCGATAACTTCACTTTCCCGACGGGTCGTCCAGGGAACATTATTGATATGTTTTCCAGGACGGGCCTTTACATCGTCGCCTTTAAGGTTCTTCGGATGAGCGTGGCTCAGGCGGAGGATTTCTATGGCCCGGTTCAACCGGTTTTACGGGAGAAATTACGCGAACCGGTGGCTCAGCGCGCACGGGCGGTTTTAGAAAATGAATTTGCCAATATTAAATTCTCAGAAGAAACGGTCATCAAGCTGGGCGATGTTCTGGGTCCCGTTTGTGCCGATCACCAATTTGAAAATATTGTGGAGTTTATGTCGGGTCGGCGCCCTTCACAGTGTCCGGAGTTCCTTAAAACTCAGGCCGGGGCCAGTATGTGCATCGGAATCATGTACGAAGGCCCTGACGCAGTAAGTAAAATCCGTGAGGTTCTAGGGCCTACGGACCCCTCAAAAGCCCCTCCGGGTTCTATCCGACGGGAGTTCGGTTCGAGCATCATGATCAATGCGGCCCATGCCTCTGATTCCACAGAAAGTTCAATTCGTGAATTTAAAATCGTGCAACTCGGCGAAAACAACTTTAAAGAAGTAGTCGACTGCTTTTACAAGAGTAACACCTAAATGAAAGAAACTATGAGTACGCCTGAAATCGCTCAACGAGCTAAAGTCCTAACCCCGTCCATGACCCTCGCTATTGATAGCAAAGCCAAGGCTATGAAAGCCGAAGGTTTGGAAGTGTTTGGATTCGGAGCAGGAGAACCTGATTTCGATACGCCGCAACATATCAAAGATGCTGCTATTGAAGCTCTGAAAAACGGATTTACAAAATATACGCCTTCAAGTGGTATACCTGAATTACGCACTGCGCTTTCCGAAAAGCTAAAGACTGACAATGGTCTGGACTATAAACCATCCCAGATCATCGTAAACTGCGGCGCTAAACATTCTTGCTACAACGCGATCATCGCTACTATCCAAGAAGGCGACGAGGTCATTATCCCAGCTCCCTATTGGCTCTCCTATCCTGAAATGGTCAAGCTCGCTGGTGGTGAAGCTTACATTGTTTCGACTAAGGAAAAAAACGGTTTCAAACTGACTCCTGACGAATTGCGCGAAGCTATTTCGCCTAAGAGCAAAATGGTCATCCTCAATAGCCCAGGCAATCCCACAGGCACTGTCTATACTCGCGATGAACTGGAAGCGCTTGTCGAAGTCGCTCTCGAAGACGACCTCATTATTCTGTCTGACGAGATTTATGAGAAACTCGTTTATGATGACGCTAAACACGTCAGCATCGCTGGGCTGAGCAAGGCTGCTTACGATAACACCATCACGATTAATGGTTTTAGCAAATCATATGCAATGACTGGCTGGCGCATCGGTTACACTGCGGCGCCTGAGTCCATTGCCAAAAGCATCGACTCTATCCAGAGCCACAGCACCTCAAACCCAACTTCATTTGCTCAAAAGGGTGCTTTTGCCGCACTTAAAGGGCCTCAAGACTTTTTGGGTCAAATGGTTCTGGAATTCAAAAAGCGCCGGCATTATATGTACGAACGCCTTATCGCTATTGAAGGCGTTTCAGTTTTTAAACCTATGGGCGCCTTTTATATGATGGTTAACATCTCCAAATTCGGCCTTACTTCCAGTGAGTTCGCTTCCCGTCTCCTTGAGAGTCAAAAGGTCGCAGTTGTTCCGGGTATCGCATTTGGTGACGATAAGTATGTTCGCCTTTCCTATGCAATCGACATGGACACTATCCAGAATGGTCTGGAAAAGTTTGATGAGTTTATTACGGCTCAACGATAAAACATCGGGAATTTAAAACTAAAAAGGCCTCATGAAAATGGGGCCTTTTTTTCTGCCCTCAAAAGAAGGAGTCCTGCAAATTTTCTTAAAGGACATCTCCGCAAATGCTCTGTTATTTCAGGCCTTGTTCAGCAGCTTGGAGAGTTCGAGTTTCCAGTTGGCGGTTAAGTTTCCGCACCTCTTCTTCCAGTGCTCGCCGGTTGGTCACATCATGACACACCAACAAGGGATTTCACAAATCCTCGCGACTCAAGAATACAATCGCCCTGACTCCTGAGGTGACGTTTACCCGCATTATCCTGAATCCCCAAGACCATATGAAAGTCGCCGAACTGATGAAGAACAGATTGCAAGTTATTGGCAAATCCATCCCGCTGAACTTCAGAAAACTTCTTAAATAATGCGGCGGGCTCCGCTTGAGGACCTAGATCAAAAAGACGAGCAAAAGAGGCATTCCACCACAAAGTTTCATCGTTGGAATACCGCCATAATCCTACGCCGGAAGATTCAAAGTATTGGCCAATATCTTTCCCGCAACCATGTTATCCGGGAACAATCCACCTGTTTTTAATCCCATTCGCGTATAATGCTAAATGATTCGTTATTGTGCAACATCGGGCTGGCTGCTTAAGCATAAATTATTATCATTAATCCAATCCACGGAGCTGGTTTAATTTGCGAAGAGCTAAGCCGGAATCTAAGGACTCTTCGGCCTTCATGATAGCTTCCTCCAACGTTCCTCCTCCTGCCGCTCCAGTCACTAACAATGCGGCTGCTGCGTTTATCACTACGACATCGCGCATGGGTCCTTTCAGTTCATTCTTCAGAAGCGACTCAATAATCTCCGCATTTGTCCGAGCATCCCCTCCTCGCAAATCCTCTAAGTGCGCTTTTTTAAACCCATACCGTTCAGGTTCAATCAGCGTCGTCTTGATTTCATTGCCGTCGACTTCAACAACTTCAGTTGGCCCCATAATGGATATTTCATCCATTCCAGCCGACTTCTCTGCATCGACGTAGCCGTGGACAAGCCAGGCCCGTTTCCGTCCTAAATGTCGTAGCACTTCAGCATATTTACGCATCATGGCACTGTCAGCTAAGCCTATCACTTGATGGGTTAATGGAGCAGGATTCAGCAATGGCCCCAGATAATTAAAAATGGTGCGTTTCCCCAAAGCCCCCAGTTCTTTTCTGAGCGGTGCGATCGCTCGAAACGCGGGGTGGTACAATGGAGCAAATAAGAAGCCTAACCCCACCTCCTCGACCTGACGCTTTAAGGTATCAGTTGTCACATCAATTTTCATTCCCATTGCTTCAAGGACGTCCGCGCCACCACAGAGAGAAGTGATGCTTCTATTCCCATGCTTGGCCACCTTGACACCAGCTCCGGCTACCACAAACATGGAGGTTGTAGAGATGTTAAACGTATGGGTCCGGTCGGCTCCTGTTCCGCATACGTCTATGAGTATTCCTCCGCACTTCTTCAAATCAATTTGGGGATTTATTGCCTTTTCTCTCAGCACTTCCACAAATATAGCCATTTCAAGGGCTGTTTCACCTTTTTCGGCTAGAAGGGATAGGAAAGCGATTTTCAAGTCGTGATCCTCCTCTTCTTGGAGTAGGAAATTCAATCCTGTTTTTATTTCCGCTGGGGTTAAATCCTGATGTACTTTGAGTTTTTCAACCAATTCTTTCACTCCATTAATAGACCTGAACGCTGGTGTGATTGCCAATGTTAATTTTCCAAGTGAGTTCATTTTGGATTTAGGCTATACAAACACCATGACATTCCGTCTTTCCATCCTCCTGACTTTAATTTTCTGCTTAATTCAGGCAGGCCTTACGGCTGATCCCACTCCTCCGGTTTCAACGGGGGCACCTGCGAGCACCCATGCCGCGACGGGCCTCACTTTTCCTGCGGAAATCGCGGGGATGAAATTTGAGGTGGAAACAAACGATGAAGCGAAAACCCCTGGACTTGGTATCCGTTATTCATATCGGGCGGAATCAATCAAAGCAGATATTTACCTCTATACGGGGGGGCATTCCACTATTCTTGCCGGGCCTAAATCCGCCGTGATCCAACAGTACTTCGACCAAGCTGTGGGGGACGTGGAAACGATGGGGCAACTTGGTCATTTTAAGAATGTCTCAGTGAAAACCCGCGATCAAGTAACCTATGGTGTACCTTTCCTTCGCGCGATTCTCCACTACACCCAAGAAACTCCGCGTATATCTCACCTATATTTAACAGGCTACAAAAATCACGTGCTCAAGGTTCGCCTGACGCACTTAGAATCCGAATCAGCCAACGTAGACTCCCAGATAAACGCCTTCTGGGAGTTTTTAGGTTCCGCTTTAAAAGCAAAGTAAGCACGTTGATTGACATCACCTTCTTGGTTGTCCACACTGCGCTCCATGGCAAATCCTCTCTTTGCTCTCGCCGATTATCATATGCACACTCCTCTGTGCAAACATTGTACGGGCGCCCCTTGGGAATACGTCAAACAAGCTATCGAACGCGGTCTTGGTGAGATCGGCTTTTCAGATCATTGTCCCATGCCCGAATGGTACGACCCCGATTTCCGAATGGGCCGAAAAGATATGCCGACATACCTGCAGATTGTGCAAGACGCCCGGAAAAGGTATCCCGATTATCCTATTAAATTCGGGCTGGAGGCTGATTTTCATCCAGGGACAGAACCTTACGTCAGGCAATTGCTCACCGAATGGAAATTTGATTACGTCCTAGGCTCGGTGCATTACCTGAATGACTGGGGGTTTGATAACCCCGAACTGGTCGATCGTTTTAATGACCGCTCTATCGAGAGCATTTGGGAACAGTACTTTGCCACTTGGGAGGACGCCATTGTTTCCGGAATGTTTGATATCATGGCCCATCCTGATCTTGTTAAAAAATTCGGTCATCGTCCTTCGGGGCCTTTAAGACGGTTTTATGAAAAAGCGTTGTTTCAATGTATGAAACATGATGTCGCTATCGAGGTAAGCACGGCGGGATTGCGCAAACCAGTTAATGAAATCTACCCTTCGCTGGATTTCCTACAATTGGCCTTTGAATACCACATTCCGATCGTCATCTCCTCAGACGCGCATCAACCTTCCGAGGTGGGAATTAATTTTGAAGAAGCGTTAGAAATGGTCAAGCGGGTTGGTTACACCCAAGTAGCTCGTTTCGAAAATCGCAGGCGATACTTCGTGGACCTGTAACAAATTTTTTTGTAGGGATTTGATTTTTATTGAATTCCTTCTAAAGTATGGCGTCGAACAACTACATTTTTATGAATAAAACTCCACTCCTTATCGTTTGCAGCGGCCTTTTCATTGCTGGCTGCGCTACTTCAAACAAACCTAATGTCCGTTACGTTGACCCTCAAGCACAGGGTTCAGTTGCCGGAACGGGCATTGAATCGCAAGATTTAATCCAAGTGACCGACAAGATGGCCCGGGCGATCTCGGCCACACCAAAAATTGCTTATGCCGACAGGGCGCCGACCATAGTGCTATTGCCAGTTGAAAACACCACTCGATTCCCCATTGATAAAGATATATTTATTAAGCGAATTAAAGCCCAACTTGCGACAAAACTGGATGGAAAAGTCGTATTCGTGGCGAGGGACCGAATAGAAGCCGTTCAGACCGAGCGGGAGTTAAAGGCCGATGGTAAAGTCACTTCCTCCGGTTCAAATAGAAAGATGACAGGAGCCGATTATTTTCTCACGGGTGAGTTAAGCGGACTCAGCCAAGCGAACTCGCGGGGGAATTCTGATTACGTCCTTTACACCTTCCGTCTGATCGACGCTGTCACGAGCAATCAAGTTTGGGAAGATTTTGTCGAAATAAAAAAAGAGGGTCAGGATAGCGGTGTTTACCGTTAAGCCACTGAATACCCCATACGCCCACCACCACTCAATGCGACTTATTTCAGCAGGAGCCTTGTGTGCAACAATTCTGCTTTCTTCGTGCGCGTCCACTTCGACAAACCCTTCTTCCAATGATTGGAAGGCCGCTCAAGCACGTGTGGCTGGAGAAGGTATACCTGAACCGTTGCGCATGTCGTACTCGGTCCTTTATGCCGACGAAGCCCGAAACCGTACGCTTAACTGGATGCGTCTCGGCACTGAGGCGCTTAAGGCCGGTCAATACAGCCACGCCAAACGTGCGTTCACTGAGTCCATTATCTTCATTGATAGTCTTCAGGCAGGTAACCGGGAAGCGGAACAAGCCAAAAGTAAATTTAAAGGTGAGGATTCAAAACCATTTAAGGGTGAGCCTTATGAACGTGTGATGGCGTATTTTTATCGGGCTCTCCTGTATTATCAGGATGGCGAGTTTGATAACGCTATTGCGGCAGCTAAAAGTGGATTCCTTCAAGATAGTTCTAGCGAGGGTGAAAAATACCAAGCCGATTTCGTAGGATTAGAATTCCTGACATGCCTTTCATTTCAGCAACTTGGACGTCAAAGCGATGCCGCCGATGCTTGGTCCCGAGCCCAAAAAATTAATCCTCAGTTACCTAAAGAAATGCCCTCCATAAAATCTAATGTTTTAGTGGTGGCCAACTATGGAGACGCCCCAATCAAAGAAGGTTTCGGTGAGTACGGAGAAAAACTAAGGTTTTTCGAAGGCCATCGTACGGCTGAAGCTCTGGGTGTGCCTAAAGGTTGGGTGGCTTCCTCCGATATCTTGACTTATCAGGCAACCACACGCGGCGGTCGGAAAATGGATCATGTTCTAGCAGGTAAAGCAGTCTTTAAAAAAGGCACTGACACAGCGGGTGATGTTTTAGTTGTTGGTGGAGCGGTTGCGGCCGTCCACGGGCTAGATAGCGGTAACGACGCCACAGCCATTGCGGGGGGCGCAGCAGTACTGGCTGGGATTATATCTAAAGCCATTTCTGCAGCCACGATTGCAAAGGCCGATACTCGTTCATGGAACAATTTGCCAGCAGCAATCTTCCTTTCAACGGGGCCTATTCCTCCTGGGGCGAAGGGTACTGATATTGAATTCTTGAATAAAAATGAGTCTGTTGTCATCAAAGAGTCCATAAATCTTAATTCACCAAACACGAACAAACCAAATGTCATTTGGATCTGGAAATAATATATGAAAAAATCATTACACCTCCTTCTCTGCGCCGCTGGGATTATTGGATTAACCGCTTGCGCGACAAGCAACGATCAACCGAAGTACGTCGCACGCGGCACCAGCGCTCAAGATCGTCCTATTCGCACTATTTTCCTTGATGACAATTTGGGTGGAAGTTTGGCTGTGGATCGGGTCACGTTACAACGTGACCGCGACAATCGTCTCACCGTAAAGGCCGCCATTCGCAACTTAACGTCAAAAGATTACACTGTTCAGGCTCAAGCCATTTTCCGAAACCAGGACGGGTCTCTCGATACAACAGCATGGGAAGCGGTGACACTCACTGACCATCAAGAAACTTATTTCACAACTAAATCAATGACCCCCCGCGTCGAAGACACTGTGACCGTTCAGTTCCGCGCTATGGCGCGCCGCGGTGCTCTGCGCTAACGCTTTAGAAATAACTTCCAAAGATCCTCCCATTTACTCCACAAACTCGCGGGTGAATGGGAATGTGTGACCTTTCGGCCCACCGCCTATTGGGAGATGACTAAAGCTAAGTGCTAATGTCATTATTTGGTGGGGCTTTAAGGTCAGCACTTGGTCAATTGATGTCGTTAACTCCTGGACCACTGTTTCATCCAAATTAAGCAACTGCACCGCCTGAGGTTCCTGACCCAGTTGCAGTTTTGTTTCAATTAAATCATGCGTGGGGTTTATAAGCCGAACGACAATGGAATCATTGGCAACAGCTTTTTTAACCGTCGTCACCATAATCCGCGCGTCACTCAAGGTCACCAAACTCCAGTGAGGATTCCTTAACCCTGCTAAAGCCTTAGTTGGAAAAATCTCCGAATAGATCGGCACATTAAATTCATCAGCTTCCCTAAAAATACCGGCAGAAATCCAGTCGCCTTGGTGCATGACCAATGCGTATTCGTGGCTGTACTCACCCCTGCCGAAAGTGTCGATGTCCGCGCCTTCCATCCCCCACAGAGGACCAAAAACAGCCTGAGTGGCCCTGAGCAAGGTAATGCCAATTTCTTTTCGTGGCCCGTTTTGAACATGATACTCGGCGGCGGTTCGATTCAGTATGGCCACACCTGATTTTTTATCTGATACATCTACAAACGATTTAAGATTCCAACATCCGCTGTGATAAATCTGGTCTGCTGGCAAAGCTATAGCGCGTTCTGTGACATCAAATGCTGACTCCGCACAATGAGAAGTTGCATTGTGTAAATCCGTGGGGAACATCACTCGCAGGCGATGATCGTCCACCTGAGATTCGATAGTGGTTTTAAATTCCAACCGCCTAGACCCTGAGCTCAACGAAATAAGAGTCGTTATTTTAATTGCGGATGTATGAACGGATCGCGAATCGCCATCCAGGCACACAGGGACCGGCAGTTCCATTTCGACCTTGTAACACGCGAAAACAGGGCCATTCACGAGCAAAGTAATCCTTGCTGGGATTCCAATGCTTCGAACCAACACATCCCGTTTTGGTTCCAGATAGTCGTAACTCTGCCCGGCATCGCCCCCATCCTCAAAATAATGAGTTCCTAAAATCGAGCGCCCGGAAATCTTATCGGTTACATCTAGCGTACCGTCGTTTTTAAATACGGCCCGAATAAGGTCATTTTCAAGGACGTGAGGCTCATGAGAAATGAGTGACTCTTTAAGAGGCCGTGGGTCCATGGGTGGAGCACCAATCCCCTTGGGCGCGTCTATAGGCGCATATTGCCATGCAAGGACTTCGTGGCCCAAAGGGGGAAGATTCAGATTTTCAAGGACGATGTCAAACTCCACGGCTTTGCGTTGGTCCGGTAAATGAAGCGGTGCGGTACGCCGTTTAACCCCATCTCGACGTCGGATCACTTGATAACGAACCTTGACACCTTGCGAATCAACCAGACGGAATGGCTCAAAGGTTCGGGATTCGTCTGAGGAACCTATTCTGTTTGGAGGCTCCACGTGCCCTACGAACTGGGTTGTCGGGTAAAGTATCGTTAAACGCAAGCTCCCAGAACGCGCTTGGATAGAGGGGTTGAAAAGGACAACAGCCTTCTCGCTCACAGGTAAAAGCGAACCATTGATTCCGCGAACTGTGTTTTGCAGACCCTTCAAAATCAGGTTTCTTGCAATATCATCAGAGGCATCAAAACGCGCCATCATGTCTTTGTGGACCTGGTTAATTGAGCATCCGCAAATGGAATCATGGGGGTGGTTTTGGAGAAGTGAACGCCAAGCTTTCCAGAGGAAATCTTCATCGTACGTTCCCCCGTTTATCCAACCGAAAACCGAAATAGGCTCCGCCCCACGTTCAAGGAAAACCTGCGAGCGGTAGTTGCGCGCTTTAATTTCGACATGCGCACTGAAGGTTCCTTGCACCAAAGTCGCTTCCTTTTCTTCGCGAAGTTCACCTTTATATACCTTCAAATCGGACGGGAGATTTTCCCGAACGCTATTGATAAATTCAAGGAGAGTACTGTGCCTCACTTCGAGCTCACCGTTTAGTGCTTGGTTAATGTCTTTAAAAATACGGCTCAGATAAGGTCTTGCAAACAGATGGTCACACCCGTCCATGCCAAGATAATGGGGCACACTCGCAAATTGACCCATTTGTGCAGAAATTTGTTTAGCGTAAGTGACTGCCTTTTCAGAATCGTCCGGAAAACTATAAGCGCTGTTGTACCAGCACGCCATCAGATGAGTGAAGACCTTTGATCCATCGGCGCCTTCCCAAATAAATTCGCTTTTTCCATTAAGACTAGAGGGAGTCACACCACGACCAAGGACGGCGTTATCGAGGCCGAATCCATTGAGAATTTGCGGTATTTGAGAATGGTGCCCAAAGTTGTCTGCCACATAGCCAACTTGCATGGGTTCAACTCCAAATTCCCGGCAAATCTTGTGGCCAAGAAGTAGGTTTCGTATGATCGCTTCGCCGCTGACAAGCCATTGATCGTTCAACAGATAAAAAGGCCCAATGATTAAACGGCCTGATTGAATATGCTTTTGGAGTCGCGCACGGTTACCGGGTCGGATTTCAAGGTAATCTTCGATCACAACTGTTTGAGCATCGAGATGGAAAGCCCGGAAATCTGGATCACTTTCGAGTAGGTCCATGGTACGATCAATGTTATCAACTAACATCATCCGATAAGATTGGAACGGTAGATACCACTCACGATCCCAATGGGTATGGGACACAACATGCAAGACAGGGGTCATTCCGTGGTCATAAGGATAAAACAGAGAATGGCAATCAGGTTTTGAAATATGCTCACTCGTGACTCTCTCGCACCTGTCTGAAAAGTTGGTTTAATTCCTCAAGACTATATTCATCCCAAGTCTTCCCTTTTTCCTTAATGTGCGTTTCCAAGAGTCGAAACCGCTTTTCAAATTTACGAACCGCTTTTCTCATTACATCTTCCGCATCCAGTTTTTCGAATTTCAAAACGTTAACAAATGTAAAGAGCACATCACCCATTTCATCCTCATAGGCCTCTTTATTTCCGGGTTGCACAGCTTTGAGTTCTCCAAGTTCTTCATATAATTTTTTCTGTGCCTCCTCCACATTTCTCCAAGCGAACCCGACCTTTGCCGCTTTTTTAAGGATCTTTTGAGCGTACTGCAAAGCCGGCAGCGATTGAGGAACACCGTCCAATACTGATTCTCTTTTCTCCTTCTTTAGGGAATTCGCTTGTTCCTGCTGTTTGATTGCCTCCCATTGTTTTAAAACCCCTTCCGTGTCGTCGAGCTCGATATCTTCAAAGACGTGAGGATGACGCCTGATGAGTTTATTTGAAATTTCATCAACGACCGCGTTAAAATCAAATCGCGCTGTCTCAGTAGCAATCTGCGAATGAAAAACAACTTGAAGCAACAGGTCGCCCAGTTCCTCCTTTAATGCGGAGTCATCCTGTGAATCTATCGCTTCAATGACTTCATAGGTTTCTTCGAGTAAATCCGATTTTACTGACGCATGGGTCTGCTCCCTGTCCCATGGGCACCCCCCCGGAGCACGCAATATCGCCACGATTGAGAGTAGCTTTTCGATCCCTTGAAGGGCTGCAAGTTGGGACTGATGTTTGGTCATTGATGAGAATAAAACCACTTTGGAATCATGGACAACGTCAAAGTAGAACGGTTCAAGGTCAATATTTTACTTTACGGGTGGAAAAACTTAAGTATTATCCGTTAGATTAAGACTTTATAGACATGGACAGCGAATATCTTGACATCAATTCCTGTACGGCAGGACAGCTTCATGAATTTACGGGTATTTCTCCTGACTTGGCGAAAGACATCGTTGATTACCGAGAACAAAAAGGCGCTTTTTATCATCTGAGCGAGTTGCTTGAAGTCCCTAAAGTTGATTCAAATACTTTTCAAGCTATCTCTGGATGCGAAGTGGGTAAACTCGATGGGTACTTAACGCGTCATAACATCAAGCGCATTATTAAAAACAAAGAGTGCTCAGCCTTTTCGTTTAAAGATATTGTCGCCCTCATCACAAAAATCCCAACAATTAACGGTGCCATAGTGTGTTCAGACGATGGTTTACCCATTGCCATTGACGTTAAAGCCGGGGTGCCCTCCGACAAAATTGCAGCAGCTGTTTCAATGTGCTATAAACAGTTTTCCGAGAGCGTGAAGGTCATGAATCAGTCATCACTTAAAATGATGACCATGGATATTGAAAATTATACCATTTCCGTATTCCAACAGCAGAAAATCTTCCTCTTGGTATTGCATAAACCGAGTCAATACTCCACCAAAGCAAACGACATTTGTTCTCAGATTTTGGAAGAAGTCAGCGCAACAGCTGATACCCAAAAAATTCTTGTTGCCAAATTTCCGAGATAGTTTGTTTTTCAAAAACGCCTTGTGAGTGTGATGTCAAGGATTTTTTACCCAAAAAAATTTATAATATAGAGTAAAATTGCTTTCGCAGAGATTATATGCGAACATACATAAAATCGTTGGAAACTGCTCTGCATTTTGGGGTTATAACTTTTTCTTGACCTCGATGCAACTACGCTTATGAAGGGTACATGCATCTCGACCAATTACCTCGCCTTGATCTTAGACCTAAGATTTTGGTTCCTTTTATTCTGTCTTTTGTGGGCGTCATTGTTGTCGCTTTTTTGGCAAAATTGAGCGGTATTCTTGGAAAGCATTTAGAGCTTTCGACAAATAAGCTTTTAGCGAGATTAGCTGAAACTTTCATCTATTTCGACGAATTGTTCCTCCACCGTGAGTGGGTTCCTTACGCCACCAATCTTATTTTCTTTTTTGGAATGTTCATCCTCATCGTAAAAAATAGAAATGCCACTCGCCAAAATAAATATGAATGGAAGGGCATTATTCCCCGTAACTTCCACTTCATTTCCCCTCCTCAAGCCGGCGAAGAAGAGATGACTCGCCATAAACAAGAAATTGAAAAATTAATCGCAAACATCATGAATAGCGTGGACATCACCAAAATGATGGTCCCAAACCGTATGTGCCGTATCTTGGCTTTCTGGCAAATCCTACCACACGGAGAACGAGCCATCCATTTCGCAGAAGAAGCTTCCCATCACGATCAACAAATGAACGAGGAGGGTTATATTCTGCCAAAAGCCCTCATTTGGGCGGTTCCTATCATGGGTTTGTTGGGCACGGTGTACGGGATCAGTCTTGCTATTACAGATTTCAATAAAGTTCTTCAGGCGGCTGAAGACATGAGCAAAATTAAAGAATCAATCGGCGGCGTTCTTTTAGGTCTTGGCGTGGCGTTCGACGTCACCCTTCTAGCCTTGTCTGAAGCTACTGTTATCACGTTGCTCATGGCTTTCTACCGCAGGGACGATGACTCGATGATCCGTGAGACTGACGCCGCCATGCAAGATGAACTTCTTTGTCGTCTCCCTCAGGGTGAAGCACATGGCGCGGGTCTTAGCACACCAGACATGAAAGAGGCTATCGAAGGAGCTGTTGCGAAATATTTCCCGAAACCAGAAGATTACGCTCAGGCCTTTGCCCATGCTTTTGAACAAGCGGGCACCCATTTAAATGCACAAGTCGACCAAATTCGGGTCAACCTTGGTCATCATTTAGAAGTCCTTGAGAAACAATGGCAACAGCAAGCGGCGGCTTATGGGCAACAAACTCAGGAGCAAACGAACCAAATGATGGGCACATTGAATGATGGGTTTAGTCGTTTGAATGAAAATTTTAGTTCAGAAAGCACAAAAGTCGTCGATAACATGGCACAAAATTGGGCAAGGGCTAGTTCCAATCTTTATGACGACATGCAACAAGTCGTAAAACAACTTGTTGAAACTGTCGGCAAAGTGGAAATCTCTGCTCAAGAAAATTATTCCCGCATGGTTAAGGAATTAACGGAGGACTTCGCAGAACTTCAACTTGGCAGTTCCACAAACGTGGCGGCCATGGAAAAATTGTATACAGAAGTAAACAGGATTTTAGAAGGTCAGAAAGCTTCATTGGAAACAATTACGAGCAAGACAGACGCTCTCAGTCAGCATACTGACAGATTTGCGGAACTCATTGGTTCCCAAAAAGTGCTTGAGGCTAATCTTGCAGAGATACAAAAAGCGGTCTCGCTTAAAGAAAGCCTTGATGCGTTCCGAGCAACACAGGAAGAACTCAAACCGCTTATCAGACAACTCGCTAAACCTCGAAAGATTTTGCTCACTGAAGAAGATTTGCAAAATAGTTTGTAGCCCAATGATTGTCCAATGATTAGAACCAAGAAAAAGGCAGTTAATAAGTCATTCGGATCTTCCATCCAATTCTTTGTTTTTCTCGACCCCCTTGCAGCCACTGTGGGGTGTCTCTCCTTTATTTTACTTATTCTAACTCTCACCATAAAACCAAAGGCAACTCCTGTCATTTTAAGCCAGGAACAAATCGCCGGTCTGGAAATTGACCCAGCCACCATTTTTATCGAAGCTAAACCTGATTCAATTGTTATTCATCCCGACCAATTGGAAATTCCATTGGATCATATCTTCTACGATTCTGACGCTTTGAGCCCACTTAATTCGAAGATTGAAGCCATGTACGATCAGACAAAAAAACCCGTTCCCATGATGGTTTACATGCGAAACAACAGCCTTTCAACTTACAATCAGTTTCGCAATTCGATCGACATCCCTAAAGTCAACTTGACCTACGAACAATTGCCAGATTCGGTGAAGGTATTATCCGCATTACTTCCAGACGAAAGCATAGCTGCCAAGGAAAAGAAAATAAAAGAACTGATACAAGAGGGTATCGATTTTAGGAAAACAAATAAACCAGCGGTCGTCCCGCCCAAAAAAATGGAAGAACCTAATATTGCCCCTGAATAATCCAATATGAGTGCGTCAGAAGGAGGAAAAGATGAAATAGAGGATTATTTCCAGACGTTTGTGGACGTATTCTGCAACATCGTCGGTGTCCTCGTTTTCATTATTCTTTTTATTTCATTAATGATCAGTCAAACAACAGTGGCTGTAGTCGCGCCTCGAAATGTACCTAGGAAAGCCCCCCCATCTGCCTACCTCGAATGTGATAACCAAAAAACCTATTTTATAGATGTCGCTTTCATTATGGAGGCTATTCAACAAGTGAATGTGAAAGTGAGCACACTTGCCCCCAACCTTCCCCCAGAGGAACTTTTATTCGAGGCGGACAATGCGATTCACCAAGCTGAATTTGACACTCTAAGCTACAGTGTGGATAAATCTAAAATACAATTAGCTATCATCGAAGTGAGGAGAAAGGATGTGGCCCACCCAGTCCCGATCATGGACCATTTGAACCCTGCACTAGTGGAAAAAACTAAAGAGTTTGATGCCTTTATGGCGGCCCTCGATAAAGTCAAAAAAGAAAACGGGTATTTATATTTTATAGTTCGACCAAAATCCTTGGACTACTTCAATATACTACGCGACAAATTACAGGCTGACGGGTATCTTGTGGGATGGGAATTGAGACAAAAGGAAGATACACCTATTCGAATATCTTCTTCAAGATCAGTAAAGGCAAATAAATGAACCAACCTGCTGCACCTCCATCCAGTATGGTTCTAAAGATTTCTATCGCTGGGGCAGCTCTCCTTCTTCTCTGCCTTGGGGGTTACTTTGGCTATAAATGGATCGAAAAATACCGTGGTGTCGTAAGTACGGTTAACACAGTGAAAGGAGTTTCAACCCCAACGACTGGCAAAATCGACGTCCCTTTTGATCCCAAACTTTTGAAACTAGTTCTAGGTGATGACGAACTTGCCGAAGCGGTACTGTCGCTCATTGATAAGTACAGTCGAGAAGGCAAAAATTTGTTATCCGAGGAAGGCGTCGCCGTGGTTGTCATGATGCTCCCAGGCAAAAGGGAGTCCATTACGATGAGTATTTTGGGCGCTGAGAGCATCTATACCGAAAAAGTTCTTGCAAAAGGGTATTTTGAGGAAAGTTTACCGCCGAACATATTTGAACGGGTTAAAGATGCCTCCAACTTGTTTGGCCGAGAAATGAATTTCCACAGTCTCGACCCCAAAGAAAAAGCTGAGTTGGAGCAAATATATTTGCAAGCTAAAGAAGGCAACATGGACCCCACAGCTAAATTTTTTGAAGCCCCGCATAAGTTTGGAGTTATTTTGCCGAACCCAAAGTCCGTTGTGAAAGGGAGCTTGGGAAATGATCTTGAAACTCTCGCTGGCTCGGGCTTAATTTCATACAGGCAACCGACCACATTTTCCCTTCGTGCGGTCTGTACTGACGAGGACGCCAGTCGAAGAGTGGCAGACTTCGCCGACACAGTCAAAAAGTTAGCGCTCATCAAACTTGGTGATGGAGCGAATCAGGACTCACGAGTTAACAATCTTTATACTCAGTTTAATAGTTCCGAGATCTCCACTAAGGGTCGTGTCTTTCAAATAAAGGGGGTGCTCCCCCCTGAAATTACAAGTAGGGGTATTGCCAGTGTACCCAAATTTACCGACCGCCTTTCAAAAGCTCAGAAAGGGCTCGAGGTTCGGGACGCATCAAATATGGTATCCCCTCGCAAGACTTCAGCAGGACATTTGATCATTGATGGAGCAAAAGACTCTGGAACCAATGCTATTGATGACGGTATACCTATTCCATCAACTCAAACGACGCCTTGATTTATCCACAATAACCTAACTCCAGAGCTAACGCCGTGGGGTTACTTTAGCTGGTGGCGGTGGAGTCGAGGGATTGGGTGTGGTTTTTTCCCCTCCCTTCAGAATCTCTTGGAACCTTGAAAAGGCACGTATGTTATTAAATCGCCCATCACTGGCAGCTTGTTGTGCAAAAGGCAGTCCTCCAATACTGATCGCTCGTTCCAAGGCATCCAACGCCTTTTCCCCATTTAACATGGCGCTATGAATAACTGCCAGATTGTACCACACGCCGGGATTTTTCGGATCCCTCTTGGTTAAAGCGTTCAAGATTTCAAAGACCATGGTAATATTCCGCATTTCTTCGTATTGTTTGGCGAGTTCAAGATAACTTTGCAATGGAAAATCAGACCTTCCAATAAGGTCTCTTATAGTGGCGTCCATTAAATCCACACGGCCACGCTGGTAATAAATCCCAACCAACTCTCTATAAGAATTCCAATCACTTTTATTGTTTTCGATAGCCTTCAAAAGCTCGCCTTGCCTTTGAGCTAATTGGGATTGTCTAATCGTCATCGCTATATTTTCATCAATTTTACGATTTTCGGGATCGTGCTTTTTGGTTTCTTGCAACACCTGAATAGCAAGTTGAAATTTTTCCTGCTTCGTGAGCATGTCGCAATAACGAAAGGCGGATTCGGTACTAAAAGGGCACAACTCCAACGACTGGCGGTATGCGTAATCTGCCTCCTTATACATCTTTCGATATTGATAAAGCCCAGCGATGGAAACCCTGAGTTTCGAAAAAGCTTTTTTAGCGACTTCATCCCTTTGAAATAATGGATCTCCGAGCAATTTATTGGTGTACTCATTCCAATAGTTCATATCACGCTCCACCATTTCGGGGGTAATTTCCTTTAACGGGTCTTTATTAATTTTCATACAAAGACCGAAGGGTTCAAGGTATGGGTACATCCACCCCAAAGGAAAACTTTCTTCAACGTAAAAAGAATGTGAATGTTTATTCTTTTCCCAAATCCACTGGGCCAATATCCCATTAATGGCAAAAACGCCCTCAATCCCGACAATCGAAACTCGCCCATCCGGGCTTACGATGATCCCTGGCGCCATCGCTGGGTTTTGCTGATACAACTGAACATAAGATTTGAACGCCTCCTCGCCATCTTTGGCTTCAGGAATCCAAATTGGTTTTTTAGGGTACATCTTATCGCGTCCCAATAATTTTTGAAGAGGCCTGTCATTGGCAGGACGCTGATAGCCATAATGGTCCCTGATGTAACTCATGTAAGTATCATCTGCCAATGCGTTTTGAGTAATAATATAAAGGTCTCTCCGGTCGAATTCCTTTTCCCTTGGATTTCTCGCAATCTTATCCATTTTCCATTTTGGATTTTGGAAGCTTTCCGAAAAAATCATATAGGTGGGAACAAATCGTCCAGGGTCAGTTCCCCCATAAAAGACCGCATCTTTATCGCAATTAATCAGCATGTCGTAACCATATTGCCAACCAAAATCGTGCCCTTTTTGCTCTGCGGTACTCCAGTTATAATAAGCCGGTAATGCCGCGAGAGATACGGCTAGTGCGGGATGAATAAATTCTAACTCATTCACCAAGATAAGGTAGAAGGCGTACATTAACCCATACCCAATAAACATCCCGAAAATACAATGACTTTGAAGGAAAAATACCTTGTTAACCCATATTGTTTGGCGATCAGTATCCCCTCCCAACATGGCCATGAGCACAAAGCTCAATAGAGCAAAGTTAAAAATGAGAAAAACAAGCCAATACATGCCTTTTCTATCTACTTTAAATATGAAAAAGAGTGGAACAACAGCAAAGAGGCAAAGAAGAAAGGAAAAGTTTTTTGTTAAATCCCTCAAATACAAACCCACTCGCAAGGAAAACTCGTTGAGCTTCTGGATGCTCGTATTTTTTTTCGCTATAGGATTGGCCGGACTCTTTGTAAAAGTTGTCCACCCCGCTACGCCTTTGATCGTATTAGCTAAATTGTTCTCGTACTGACCGCGGTTGATGGCGTGAAAAAAACCTTTTTGAATACTCCCATATCCCCAGTTCATTGGGGGATTTGTGGCGGAAGAGTAATGGATGTACCCGTATACGAGTAAACCAAGCCAACCCGAAATAAATAAAGTGGCCACCACATGGTGTTTCCGGTCTTTTAACGCATAAAGACCAAGGGATACAGCCACCAAGAATCCAATAATCCACAGAGCAACCGTTGTTTTGAATTTTAAGGCCGCCTCGATGAGCCCTTGAAACTCCGGGGAGTTCATGGGAGGTGAGCTAAATCGAAGGGTGAGATCAAACTTATTAACGTAAGTCACATGTAAGAGAAAGAGGGCCAGTGACCCTACAATGATTGCAAAATATACGGGATCAAAAATAAATGGCGTAGATTTCGTTTCTACTTTTTCAGGAGTCAGTGGCGGGAGAGTCGTTTCTTCATCCAGCATGTCCGCAAAAAAACCTTCAAAAAATCTCAGGGCAATCAACACGCCAATAAGCATCAGCAAAGCAAGAAAGAGGAGTGCAAAGCAGATTGTTAAAAGAACCCAGTCTGAAGAGTAATAACAAAAAACAACCAGACCTGAGGCCGATATCAGAACTGAAAAAAGGAAAAAATAGGGGAAAAACTTTCTGTCGACGAGGAACACGGCCACTAAAATGGCAGGGAACGCGAAAAGTATGGTCTGATGGTTAGTCAATCCCAAGCCAAAACAAAAAGCCAACGCGTATAAAAAATAATATTTTTCAGGGTGTTGAGTCCATTTATATAAAAAATAAAGCATTAACGCCAGAAACAGAGCGTTGAGCGTGTACACCTCAGCGATCACAGCTTGCGACCACATGACATCTGTAAACGCGAGAATAAGTCCTGCCGCAATGGACGAATATCGAATGGCTGTGGCCATAAAAAGCCGCCCTTTAGCATCAAGTTTATGAAGAACCCTTGATAAAACGACACGACCAGAGGAAAAGGTTACTGTAGATAGTATTCCGATCGCCAACGCCCCATAGACGGCCGAACTTAAATTGATTCGCCAAGCTATGTTTCCATAGGGTATGTGACTAAAAAACCACCCAAAAATGGTCCAACTGGGGTACCCCGGAGGGTGTGGCACCCCAAGATAATGAGCTGCCGTAATAAACTCCCCGGAGTCTTCCAACGTAACACTGGGTGCTAGTGTGATTAAATAGACTAGAAACGAGATAAGCGTTGTGACCGTAAAAACAAACCAAGGTGTATGATAAAACCGAAGCCAATGGTGGGATAGATTTGTCAAAATAGAGGGAGGAGGGTTTGAATGGCTGTTCATGAGAGAGTCAAAGGTAAAAAAGCCTGCTTATCCCGTCAAGCACCGCTTAATCACGCCTTTCGGGTGGGTTTCGTCGAAACCTGTTTTGTGCTGCGAGTTTCCAAACCATCCACATCGCTTCACGGGCAATGTCCCCAGACATCTTTGAAGTTCCGGAATGGCGGTCCTCAAAAATGATGGGGATTTCATCAATACGAAACCCAGCCAACCATGCCATAAACGTCACTTCAATTTGAAAGGAATATCCGTTTGATTTAACGCCATCAAGATCGATTCGTTTAAACACTTTCCTGCGGAAACATTTAAAACCGCCGGTCGGATCCGTATACGGCATTCCTGTAATAGTCTTCACATATTGCGCCGCAGACAAACTTAATATCAGGCGGGCAATAGGCCAATTGAGCACTCGAACCCCCTCAAGATATCGTGATCCCAATACAACATCCGCCCCTGAATCAATTCGTTGCACAAACGCAGGCAGTGCCGCTGGGTTGTGAGAAAAGTCTGCGTCCATCTGAAAAATCAGATCGTAATCACGTGCTAAAGCCCATTTAAACCCCGCAACGTATGCTGTACCTAGTCCAAGCTTTTTTTCCCTCTCAATGATATAAAGACTTTTCTCGAAATGCTCTTCCTGTCGCACCCATTCCTCAGTCCCATCCTTCGACCCATCGTCAACTACAAGTATATGCGCCTCCGGTAAGTTCTTACGAATAGCCACAAGCAGCAGTGGAAGGTTTTCCCGCTCGTTAAGGGTTGGTATGATGACTAATGGCTGGTGCATTTATTTTAACCGTAACTTTTGAAAGGCATTTACAACATCCATTTCAGCCAAATCCGTGATACAAGAAAAGTCTATTCCTTCTTTGCATGAAAGTGGCCTCCGTGAATAATTAAAACACGGTTGGCAGGGAAGTCCACGCCTCACTACTTCATGACTCACATCCCAAGGATGAACAAAATCAGGGTTTGTCGGACCAAAAATTGCAACAATGGGTACCTTCATGTATGCCGCCAAATGCATGAGCCCGGAGTCGTTGGAAATAAAATAACCACATCGACGAATTAAACCGGCACACACTAAAATTGATCGGGGTTCAATAACCTCAAAACTTGTTGGCTCCAAGTGTGGCACAAGTTGGCTTGTCAACGCCCTGTCTGCATCACCCGAGAAAATAGCGAAAAAAACATCCGGATTTTTTTTCTGAATAGCATTCAAAACTCTGGCAAATTTTTCAGGGGGATAACATCGGCGGTGTTGATTTTTCAATGTATTACACCCGGCGTGAATTCCAACAATGGTACGCCCAATCCACTTTTGAAAAAAGGCACCTGCTTCTTGGTCGTCCGTTTCAGGAATTGTAATGGCATTCCTTTGAGAAAGATCATGCGTTTCAGTGTTCAACAATCCCCCTGCAACCAATAAATCACGATTTTCCTCAACAGAATGTTTAGTGGAAACTTGTCTTATAATAACATGATTAAGGTCTGTAAAGCTGGCATAGGGATCCAGTTGATATCGGTGCCCCATTCTTTTTTGTGCTCCGCATAAAAAGGAGGCCACGTTGTATTCAATTCGATTGGATGCGTAAGGGAGAATTCCATAATCGAAGTGTCTTCCCCTTAACCCCATAAAAAAAAAGAGATTCTTCAAAAATGAACTGGATAAAATAGGATGATACAATACTTCGTCCACCAGAGGGCTGGCCGTCAAAAGATCCCTACATGATTTTAACATTGTCATAGAAACAACGCGAAGTTCTGGAAGTTGCGCTTTAAGCAGGGATAAGGCAGGAAGAAAAAGCAATGTATCCCCTAACCCTGATAAGTTAAAAACGAGAGCCGTCTGTTGTTTCTGTACTGAATCTTTATTCGTTTTTTTCAATTGGTTTTTTGAGCTGATCTAGTGACAAAGATGGCCAGAGCCGAGGCGAGAAAGGCGACTAGACTCATAATTGATAAAATATTCAACACCCTGTCCTTAAATTCAAAAGTTACTTTGGCATGACCCGCCGCAATTTTAACCGCACGAAAGGCATGATTGGCTGAAATGATCTTTTCCTCCTTTCCATTGATATAAACCTTCCATCGAGGATGAAGACAGTCTGCCACAACTAAATATCCATCCGTGGGAGTTTCAACATCGACCTCAAGTGTATCACTACCGTACTGCCATTTTAATTTTGCATGAGCACCCATGCCAAGCGCCACAGGGGAAGTCCTGGAAAGGGGTTTATCCAAAATAACCTCGCGGCGCGGATCAAACTCAGGAGAAGTGAGGTACGCCATCCTAGAGGAAGAGGTCATAAATGAAATCGCATTAGTTACAAAGGAAACACGAGGTAACACTTTTGGATTTTTCCACAAACTAATCCCTCTAGCCGGATCTATCCCCACCCTATCCCAGCCCTGTATGGCAGCGTTCGCAGGGGCAATTATAAACTTCACGTTTAAGAAATCACGAAGCGCACTGTCTCCCATAACATTCTGCATGATATCCAAGTACGAGGATTGAATCGTCGCTTGATAACCTGAAATGGTTTCAATATTAAAAAGCATGCCTTTATTAGGAAGCCAAATTTTGAAGTTTGACTCTACCAAAGAGAGAACGCGAAACTCGGGACCCTTTTTACTTTCCGCTTCCAATATTTGCGTGATTGGATCAGCCACGTAAAACTCGTTATTTATCGGGATTGTTTTAATATAACCGGCAGAAATAATGGAGATTTCAAGAACAAAAAAAATGGCAAGAATACCTAGAGGATGGCGTAGGGAGATAGATTCAGCGGTTCGGGTGGTCGCTTTCCATATACAAACCAGAGCGGCGATCGAAAAAATAATCGTGTAAAACGAAGCTTTAAACCAATAGTCGATTATTTCACCCAGACCTTGAAACTTAACGAATGGCGAATTTTGAATCATGGGAGCCCAATCCGGTGGCATCACTTTGAGCAGGCCCGGGACATTGAACCCGCTCTCGAGCTGGGCCGGCAAAAAGAACCCACTCATCACTCCTATGATAAAAATAGTCGCAAGCGCGAGAAGTCCGATGGGGAGTGCGACTAGATATTTCCTAATCCTTTTCAATTCCTCCGGCGTCGAACGCAGGAGACTTTCAAAACCATGCGCTGCCACAATCGCAAGGAGAAATGCTGAAGGATATATAAACCGGTATGGAGCACGGAAAAAACTAAACCCCGGGATGAGTTTATAAGCCAGAAAGTAAGTAAAAAAGTGTGCCCCTAAAAAGAGGGTGACAAAGAGAAGAAGAATCAAGGACCAAGGCAACGTTCCGGGTGTTTTTTTTCGAAAAAGAATGGCGGCCAATGCGAGTATCAAAGCAATCATTCCTACATGATCAATATTGAGTCTAATGGCCATGCGCCCCCAATAATAGGGGGTAGACGAATTAATTTTTGGGAAAAAATTGCGGCCGTTTGTCCAGTCTCCAAAAGCCGCAGGTATATAAAAAGCGAACATCTCCTCCTGAGGCAGTGATCCCCATGATGATTCCTCGTAGGACATCGCTTGGCCACGTGTAGTGCTTTCTTTCATTTCAAGTACTCGATATAACTGAGGGCCAGCCATGACGAGCATGATGATCAACGCAAGAACCATAGGGCGGATGATCAATTTTAATTTTGTTTGAAGGGTTCTTATTCGGATCACGGCATAGAAAAGCGCTAGAAAAAAGAAATAGAAAACGAGTTGATAATGGAGTTGAGTCAACATGAGCCCCGCGACGACCCCAAAAATCAAGGACCCGAATAAGAAACGTCCTGAAAGTGCTATCTCAAGTCCTAAAAAGATCCAAGGTGCCAATGCCATTATGAAAATAAAGGGAAATTGACCCACTGACCCAATGAATACCGACCCGCAACTATAGGAAGCGGCAGCTATAAAACACGCCCAAGGGGATAAGCCATATCTTTTTAGGAAAAGATAGGTCCCACCTGCCGCTAGAAAAAAATGCAGCACGATCAGTATCGCTAATCCGAGAGTAGGCCCTAGGGCTTTGCATAATAAAATGGGGGGATAAGAAAATGGAACGTTAAACACGTCGTACGGAAATCCACCCAAAACCAAAGGGCACCAATGCGCGGAGGTCTCGTAATAAAACTTCAACATCGGGTAAGAAAGAGATATTGAATCGTCCCCGGATATCATTTGCCCGGGAATAAATAACCTCCCAAAGAAAACAATGGCTAAAAATACAAATAAACCTGCAAAAATAAGTTCTGAGTTTTTTTCTTTGGTCATGGGAAGAATGGATGAGTTTCCCCTTTTTATTCTTCAATGAAAGCAAAAAATCTGCACAACGATTGCATGATTCCCCCTTTTTCGGTATTTAACAGATAATGCGGATTTCAAAAAAAAGTGAGTATGCTTTAAGGGCAATGATCAATATCGGGATGAATGAATCCCGCAATATTTTTAATGTGGCTCAGATCTCCAAAGAAGAGAACATTCCCGAAAAGTTCTTGGAGCAGATTCTTCTATTATTGAAAAAAGCAGGATTTCTTAATAGCAAACGCGGGGTCGGCGGTGGATATTTGCTCGTTAAACCATTAAAGGAAATACGGGTGGGTCAAATTATCCGATTAATGGACGGTCCACTTGCTCCTATTACGTGTGTAAGCCAGACCGCCTATGGTCGTTGTTCATGCCCGGATGAAAAAACATGTGGACTCAGATTAGTTATGCTGGATGTCCGCAACTCCCTCTCAGCTTTGCTCGATAACTTTACAATTGCCGATATCGTGTATTCTGTGGGTAAAAAAAATATGGAAACGATCACAGGATTAAGTTTCGATATTTAGCCCCAATTACTGACCTCATGGCTCTAGCAAAAATGAGGTACAAGGCCTACCCATCACAGCGTCTCATCCCAGAACCGTGAAAAGGCGCGGCTCCAGGTTCTATCCTCAACAGACCGACGGCACTGCCTTTTCATTTCCTCAAGTTTACCCACCCCAGTTAAAAACTTTTCCATGGCTTCAGCGAAGGACACGGGATCCATCGAACGCGTCACATACCCCGTTTCCCCTTCCACGACAAGTTCCCTAGGTCCTCCCGTATCAGACACAATGGTGGGGAGCCCGGCCGCATGAGCTTCCAAGACCACATTTCCAAATGTGTCAGTCGTGCTCGGGAACACAAAAACATCAGCCGATGCATAGGCCGTCCACAAAGGATTTCCTCTTAAATACCCTGTGAAAGTGACTTCCGGGTATTTGTGCTTCAACTCCTTAAGATAGGGGCCATCTCCCACAACCACCATTTTAGCATTTGGAAAATTGGGTTCGACTCTTTCAAAGGCCTCCATCACGACATCTATATTCTTTTCCTTCGATACACGGCCAACGTACAGGAATATAATTTCGTCCCCCTTCAACCCATACGTATTCCAGAACTGACGATCATTTCGGTTCGGATTGAATGATTCCGTGTCAATCCCTCGAGGCAAGATTTTGATTTTATTGGCTGGAATCCCCCGTTCAACCCAGAGATCCATATAATATTGCGAATTGACGTAAACAAGGTCCATCTGTTGGTAAAACCAAAACATGTATTTCCAACAGAGTGTTTCGAGCATGTCGTCATCAATCAGAATTTTCACATACTGCGGGAAGTCCGTATGGTAAATCGCGACTGTCTTGAGCCCTAACAACTTCGCCGCCAATAACGCGGAAACTCCAACAGGGCCAGGAGTGCTGATGATGAGTTCTGAAAATTTTTCTCTCTCACAATACTCCACTATATTTAAAAGGGGTGGAAAACTGAGTTTCTGCAATTCATACTCGGGAATTTCGAACTCTCCCACAGGCGCGAAGTTTTTGATTGGAATATCAGAAAACGCAAGAGACGCCCTAGAAGTGACCACCTGTAAATCCTTATTTTGAATTTGGGCTTGCTGCACCATGGTTCTAATAGTGGTCGCCACCCCGTTAACATCCTCAATTGTATCTGTAAACCAAGCGCGTTTTGTATTTTGCAAGGATTCAGGAACCGATCCTAAAAATCTTTTGGCTGCCTCTCCAAGCAGGTGTCGATCTTTGTGCACTTCGTAAAAGCCTTTTACATAAGGAAAGACCATAAGAAAAAGAGGCGCCATGGCCGTGACTGCCTGCCAACTTTCAAGTAGTTTCCCTTCCCCCACCCTTTGCACAAACTTGTTGAAAAAAACATAGGCAAGCCTGTTAGTCAAATGGGTAGCCGTAATAAAAGATTTGCGAGGAAGTGATGTTTCAACACTGAGTTCTTCTTCAAGAATCTTTTGAAATTTCTTTTCTTCGAAAATTTCAGCGAGTTCCCGAGCCATCGTAATAGTCTGCAAGGACTGCCCTTTCCCCGTGATCGTCTGGGCAAACCACTCCACTCCAAACCCCATCTTCTCCTGGAAAGAAAATGATGTCGGATTTTTCCCTGCTAGAAATTTGGATAACATGTTCGAAACGAGCGTGGAGGCAGACGCAGCTTTTAAACCAGGTGATTTTGCAATGGTATGCTGAAAAAAATAATAAACGGTCGCATACAACCGGTGTGAAAAGCTGAGAGCTGACCCAGACTCACCTTCCATCAATGCCGTACCCTTGACCAATTCATTCAAAAACTCTTCCACAGATCCGCCGTGAGGGACTTTTGTGTAGCACCGCGCAATGTGGAGACTTGAATAATCGTCAGACGAACCAAAAAATGACTTTTTCCAAGGTTCTTTGCAAAGAGCCTTGAAACCATGTTTCCTTTCGAGTTCCTCAATTTTCTGGGGCGTTAAGGCCGACAAACATTGTACCAATGTCTCGTTAACCAACTTATCGCATTGCCCATTTAACCCTTCGAAAACAGTGCATAAAAGAACGATTTTTTCAAAATGATCGATTGAAAACCTTCGATCGGCTGTAAAAAAAGGATGCGACACTCCGTGAACAATGTTTTGCCCTTGCATCCATTCAACGAGTTTAAATATATCGCGTCTTAACTTCTGAATCTGCTCGTGTTGTGCAGGGGTGATATTCCAAGCTAAAAGATGGGTTTTAACCCCGTCAGGAAAGTAGGCCGTAATCTCTTGACTGATAAAAAAGCCAGGCTTCCCAATCAACTTAAGGCAGCCCTCGATGGAGTTGCGATCCGTAATGGTGACAAAATCCATCCCTGCTTTAATCAGAGAATCGTAGAGAAACTCGGGCTCCGAGAAGCTCTCAGGAACTCCTAGTCGTCGCAATATCCATTCAGGAGGCCGTCTCGAAAACCGGGAATGAACTTGTAGATCTGCCTTTGTTCCCATAAATTAAAAGTGTTGTACTCATTCACACCATTTTGGCAACAGTTATCCATTCACCTTTTTTTGGGGTTAGTTTTTTTCTTTCCATCAACAGCTTCTGGCCAATCGGTTGTCGCATCATTACCAGGCCCTAAACAGATGTCCGTCGTTGAAATGAAACAGATAAAAGATACGGTCTCAGCTATATCAACAGGCGATGCAAAAACATTAAGCCACGATATCTATGTGTGGCTTGATGCGCATTATACCGCAGACGCCGTACTCACCCAAAATTGGCAGCAAATGTGGATTTATTACCAACTCATTGAGTTTAAATCGTACTTGGGCACTTTTCCAAATGAACTGTGGACTTACTGTATTGATCACCCTGAATTCGCTCTCGATCTGTGCGAATCAATTAAGGATGAAGACAAAGTAAATCTGGTTTTGGAGCACCTTAATACTCTACTGACGCATGACCCAGTCGCATTTAAAGAATTTTACCGCGTTGCCATTGCTTTTAGTCTCGTTTGGGACCAGCCACCCCCTCTTCAAATTCACTTTCAAACGGGTACCGGTCGCATACCAGAGGATTCCTCAACGGTTATCTCACGTTTCGATTTTTATTGCTCAAAAAACAAAACGACAGCGTTGCGATATGATTTAAGAAAACTAACGGTTGATCAATTGATCTTCATCATCGATTCCGCTGTAGCCCTTTCGGAACTCGAATGGGCGTTAAAAAACGCTAAAACTTCGAGAAGTGATTTCGACAGTTTGTTTACTAGGATTCAATATGATTCCAAACGCCTAGACGAAGAGCGGTATCACTGGGACAAACCAAATTACACCCTGACCGAAATTGAAACGCACGGCGGAATTTGTGTCGACCAAGCCTATTTTGCATGCATTGCTGGGAAAGCCATGGGCATTCCTACCGTATTCTTCACTGGAACGGGCCAAAATGGTGGACATGCTTGGGTGGGCTTCATGAAATCACTTGGTAAATGGGATATGGAAGTGGGCCGTTACCAAAGCGGGCGTTATGTGACTGGGCACGCCCTCAACCCCCAAACGGGAAAGCTTATTTCTGATCATGATCTTGATTTGCTGACGAAAGGATTCCGTCAACTGCCAATGTATGAAAAGGCAACTTGGAATTATAAAGCCGGACGACTTTTTCAAAGTGCGAACAAGTCAAAATCTCTGAGTTGCGCAATGGCAGCCATCGGGATTTATCCACGCCATATTGAATCATGGGAACTTAAGACCACCTTGGTTGAGTCAGATCCAAAGGCCCTGGAACCTCACCTGGAGAAAATGATACAAACATTCCAGTCTTACCAAGACATTAAGTTTGCGACGCAATTTAAGCTTATCCGTCTTTACGAAAAGTTAGGGCAAAAAGACAAAGTTAAAATGCTGAGTGGGAGTATGATCCGAAGAAGCGAGGACCGCCCAGACTTAGGATTACAAATTGTGCGTCTCAATATTATTAATGCGTTACAAGAGGGCCAGGATCAAAAAGCATTGAACGAATTAAAAGGTGCAGCCCGTCGATTTCCATTGGAGTCTGGGCTAATGGTCAATCTACTGGAAGATTTTGTGGTGGTATGTGCCGAGTCAGGCAAATTAGATCTTGCCGAAAAAGGGATTTCTTACACAAAGGAAACCATTACGCGCAACTCATTAGTGGACAGGCAGTTGGAAGGGATAGAAGAAAAATGGCGGAGCCTACGGGGCTCGAACCCGCAACCTCTGCCGTGACAGGGCAGCGCTCTAACCAATTGAGCTAAGGCTCCTCAAAAATTGAGAGTGGACACGCTAGGTTATAGTCCAATTTACGTCAATCCTTTTTAAAAAAGTATTATTTAGCCCAACTGCGAGGCACTCTTTTTACCTCTTTAACAGCTGTGTTCGTGTTCATCCAAACAGCAACTGAAGCATTATTCGTGATATTAAAGGGACCGGGAACAATAATTTTTCCGTCTCCATCTTGGTCAAGCATGACTCGATATCGATAGTCGCCAGAAGCGGTCGCAGAATAAAATGTATCAACAAAAGTCCCTGAAGCATCGAGGGCATTATTACGGGTTGGAAAATTTAAGAATTTTTGGCCTCTAGGATTATCCACATGGTTTGTTACAGGAGCAATGATGTCCTTAAAATTATCATCCACGTAGAACACCTCAGCAGTATTTGTGGGCCAATACTGATATTCATTGTAAAAAAGATTTAATGCTGTCGCTAGTTGCGTCACCTCCACTGAAGCTTGCGCAATCTTTGCTTGTTTTTTGGCGCTTAAAACTGCGGGAAACAGAAGCCCCGCAAGAATTCCTATTATCGCGATGACTACCAACAATTCAATAAGCGTAAATCCTCTTTTACGGTTCAATTTAAAGGCAATCTTCATAACTAATTATACCTCATTCTCATTTGAATTGATATCAAGGTTTTGTCTCTTCTTCCAATCTTTCACTCAGCCATTGTTTAATCATGCTCTGATAATTTAAATACCGCTGGCGCGCTATACGTTTTATCCGGGCTAACATCCTCGGATCTATGCGTAAAGAGATCGTAGTTGATTCCGTGGTATCCGATGTGACTAATGCTGTTTGCAATAAATTGGGATTCATGGAATGAACCATCCAAAACCTTGCTTCGTCCTCGTCGGAGGAGAATTCGGGAATACTTTCCCATGCTTCGAGAACTTTTATTTCAGTTTGGTCTGGGTTTCGAGGATTAAAGGCAGATGCCATTATGAATTTAAAGCCTGTTGGGCTTTCCTTTCATAAAAATACTGTTCGGCTTCAGTCATAATTCTACATATCAGAACTCTCATCAATTTCCCATTAGACCTATATACACTAAAAAAGTGCTTACCGTTAAGGGACTTACCTAAGCAAAGGTACCTTCCTTGCCGTGCAAATCGAGGGGAATCAGGAAGTATCCTTAAACTAAATGGATCCTCAAAGCTCTCCTCAACTTGGCGAGGATTCACAATTTCATCAAATTCGAAGGATGGATTTAACCAATCAAATTCCATGCTTCCTTTATTGCCAGTTGGTGACCCAATCCTGAATGTTACTAGAATTTCCTACTGTACTTTGTAAATACGCGGTTAAATTTCCTGAATTCAAGGCGCTCCCCTTGGTGACAGGTGACCATAAATCAAAACCCGTAAGATTGTGATTTGTGCCCGGGTAGGCATAACCATAAGGATTTTTTAATGGATCTAACAAAGCCCCACTGGTAGAAGACGAAAACATTGTTTCTCGAGGGGTGAAATAGATTTTTGTGGAAGTTTTGTTATTGAACCCGTTTGAAGAAGTACATAACAGGTAATAAAGTTCATTCCGTGATGTAAAGGTGTTTGTTGGGTAATCTCCTTCGTTATCCCGGTAAGCATCAAGGGCCTTGGAAACTTCTTGTAGCTCTACCCGGGCTCGTTCCGTAATTGCTTTCTGATTTGCAATTTGACTTAACCCAAAAGTAATAGCTGCCAATACCCCAATGATCGCAATTACAACAAGCATTTCTACCAAGGAGAAACCCCTCTGCTTGCCTTGATTTAAATTTTGAGGTTTCATTATATTTTAACCGGCTTGAAGTTCCTTAATGATCGAAAGGAGAGGTAGAAACAAGGCGATGACAATTGTCCCGACGATAACAGCAAGAAAAACAATCATGATGGGCTCCAACAATGAGGTAAGAGCCGCCACTGCATTGTCGACTTCCTCGTCATAATTATCCGCAATTTTCATGAGCATTTCGGGTAATTGTCCTGTTTCCTCGCCCACATCAATCATACTGATCACCATCGGTGGAAATACACCACTTGCTTCCAACGGTTGTACGACAGACTCACCTTCTTTAACACTGTCATGAACCTTTCCAATGGCATTGGACAAAACAATATTGCCCGCAGTTTCGCGAGTAATATTTAAGGCTTGCAGAATGGGAACACCACTCGTCACGAGGGTGCCTAATGTACGCGTAAACCGAGAAATGGCTGTTTTGCTTACCAAATCGCCCACCACCGGCATTTTGAGTTGGAGCCTATCCAATGTTTCACGGCCACTGGCGGTAGCAGAAAACATTTTGAATCCGAAAATCAGCCCAATGACTGTCACCACTAATCCTGCTAAAAAAGGCAAACTTTTGAAGACGTTACTCACCCCTATAACCCCCTGGGTTAAGAGAGGAAGTTTCGAACCGGGGGGCAACAGCTCCGTGAAAATAAGCTGAAACTTCGGCACGATAAAAAGCATCAAAAATGCAAGAATAAGGAGTGCAATGGTGAGCACCACAATCGGATAAACCATTGCAGAGATGACTTTACCCTTGATCTTTTGAGACTTCTCTTGGAAGTCAGCAAGTCGTGTTAGGACAACTTCTAAAACACCACCAAGCTCGCCAGCTTTAACCATGTTCACGTACAGTTTATTAAATACACTGGGATGTTGTGCTATGGTCTCTGAAAATGTATTTCCGCCCTCGACGGATTCCCCTAGCTTTTTGAGGATGATTTTTAATCCGGGGCTACGCTCCTGTTTTTGGAGTACCTTAAGACTCCTAAGGAGTGGGAGTCCCGCAGAAATAAGCGTGGCCAATTGGCGTGTAAAAATAGAAAGGTTCTTCGATTTTACTTTTACGCCACCACCACCAAACCCCGGTATGGCAAAAGATTTGCGTTCACTTCCAGACGACTGAACCATCGTAGCAGCAGACTTATTTAATACTCCAGATTTGCCATTCTTCCCGGATTCCGCCACCGCTGTTGGGAAAAAACCCTGTTGTTTAAGGGAGTTCAGGGCATTGGTTTCACTATCGGATTCCATGCTTCCCTTGACTTCCTTGCCTAGGGAATCCATTGCTGTGTATGTGTATGTCGGCATTGCCTAGTCGTTAGTAATATGAAAATGGCAAACGCAACTGTTTGCAACTTTATTAAACTTAACGCACCTTTGAATTAAATCGAGATGCACCTATCTCACGGTTTTTTTCAGCTTTTTTTTCAGCTTCGCGTCTTCATCTTGCGTTTGAAATACTAAACTATTCGCAAAATCTTCGTCGGCTGAAATATCGAAACTTGAGTATGACGCCAGCACCATTTGCTGTTTGCCTTGGCCAATAAGTCCTGAACTTGAGCCGGAAATCCCGTAGTATGAAAGCCCACTCCCAATTGCCAACCCCGGAGTCATCTCAAGCTGACTTTCATCCTTCGGCTGCAGGTACGAAAATGTTGTATTAACCGAATCACCAATCCGCAAGGCTTGAATGATCGGATCGATTGAAACTGTAAACACCGATGACGATGTAGTCGTACTTGTATTACCACCGGAACCACCACCAGAAACTATCGCAGGCCCACCCCCACCACCTGGAACCACCGCAGCAAGGCCAGTGATATCCACAGTCGCACTTTGAGGCGCGGGTAAAGTTTGCGCCACGCCGTTAACCGATACCGCACTGAATTGATTACCAGCGTTGTTCAGGATAAAGAAATTTCCCGCCCCTGAAGTTAAGGAAGTAGCGCCAAACACCGTCATGGCCCCCGTTTGCGTAAAATCTCCTGCTAAAGCTGAACTCGTAGCGCTCAGAGCTCCAGCAATAGTTGATGCCCCGAAGTCTAGGTCATCCACATCCTGAACTGACACGTCATAAGCCGCGGTAACTGCCAATGTTCCAAAATCGTTGGCTGGGTTCGCCAAAGTAACGTTATACCCTGGAGCATTTACTGTGATGATGTTTGGAACAGTGAGCACTCCTGACTGCGTGATAGACCCCGTGGTGTTTATCGTAAGATTTTGCGCCACAGTTGAGGCTCCAAGGTCTATGGCATTTGAATCAGTGAATGAAGCACTATCCGCAGAAGTAACAATAACGGTGCTGAAATTGTTACCTGCGTTATTTAAAACAATGCTATTAGCCGCTCCTGCGTTAAATGTCGAAGTCCCTGTTACCGCGGCTACCCCCGTTTGAGTGACTGCACCATTGGCCGTTAAATCAAAAGCCCCAGCAATAGCCGAGGTCCCAAGAACCACATCGTCGGCATCAACAACTGTCACCGCATTTCCTGTGAGAGCCAAAGTGCCGAAATCATTGGCGGCATCATCTACGGTTATGTTGTTTGCTCCGGCATTGAGTGTAGTCGTTCCCGCAACGTTTAAAGTGCCACTATCCGTTATTGCCCCACCTGAAAGGATAGTAAGGTTGCCCGTCACCGTTAAACCAGTCAGATCTACAGCTGTTGTATCTGTTATAGAGACATTCGCTAATCCCGCAGGTCCTATGTTCAGAACCCCTGTAAATGTGTTTCCGACCGTATCTAATACAATGGACCCGCCCGCAGTACCCGTAAGAGTTGTCGTCCCCGTTACAATTTGAATTCCACTATCCGTCATTGAACCGGCAGTAATATTCAAATTTCCAGCAATTGTGGATGCGGCCAAATTGATATTATTGGCGACATTGTTAATGGTCACGTTATTAGCCGAGACAATACCTAACCCCGCTATGTTATTCCCAAAATCCAGTATAACGTCATTGACTCCTGCTGTGAAAGTGGCCGTTCCTCCGACTGTTAGCATCGCGGAGTCAGTAACACCTGCCGCCGTCACTGCCAGATTTCCTGTAATGGTCATCCCTGTCAGATCAATCGCTGTGGTATCAACTAAGGTGACATCTGATAACCCAACAGGACTCACTGTGACTGTTCCGGTAAATGTGTTACCAGCGGAATTGAGCGATACACTTGATCCCGCAAAGCCTGTGATAGATGTGTTTCCCGCAACAAGCAGGTTACCAGAATCAGTAATAGCTCCCCCGGCGGTTATTGTGAGGTTTCCACTCACTGTTGAACCACCCAAGTCTAAGGCATTGGAGTCAACCAGAATCACATTGTTACCTGTAACGATAGAAACAGCACCTCCAAAATTGTTACCAGCATTCGAAAGAGTAATGTTATTACCTACACCAGCAGTAATTGATGTAGCACCCGTTACCGTTAGTGCTGCAGTTTGTGTCACAGCGCCGTTATCGACGAGAGCCAAACTACCGAAACTTGAAGCCCCGGTAAAGGCAGTAGGACCGTTGTTATTAATAAAAGCGTCGCCCGAAATAGCACTCGCCCCAATATTATTTACTAAAATGTTAACATTGTTTGCAAGTGTTCCGACAGTCGTAGCTGACCCAAAAGAAATCGTCCCTAAAGCACCACCCACCTGCATATCTAAGCTGGAGGCTCCTGGGGAAGTAATAGCTCCTCCCGTTGAAACACTTAATGTCTTATTATCGTTTAGCGTCAGAGATGTTCCAGCCGCAAAATTAAACGTGAGCGCACTTGTTCCGCCTTCGAGTGTTAAATGATAATTTTCAGCAAATAAATTTATGGCCCCCACAGAACCTAAGCTCATGGTTCCCGAACCATCAGTGCGACCGATTGTTACGGTTCCGGTTGATGCCAGAATTTGAAGTTCAGCAGCAGTGAGACTGAATGTTCCTGTCGCATCATTTAAAGCCAACGTTGTCGTCGTGGTAAATGGTTGAAGCGTAATTCCTCCGTTACCCGTGATGACGCCACCCAAAGCAATCGTATCTGAGGTAACTTTGACCTGCGCAGTTCCTGCATTCACCGTTCCTGCAGCGGTATTAGAAAAGTCATTTCCTTGCGCGCTGATATTGATGTTATTATTACCACTACTCACGGCTCCAACCACTGCCAATGATCGACTGTCTTGAAGATTGATTTGACCTGTGGTGGTCGAAGTTCCCAGACGGGCCACTGAAAGGGTTAATGGGTCCGTAGTTGTTCCCACACTTGTCGCAGAAGTAAGGCGAACCGTTCCTAACGTTCCACCAATGGTGATATCCGTTGCTCCTCCGGGGGAGGTAATGGCTCCACCATTGGCGAAAGTAAATGTTCTATCATTTGAAAGAGTTAAAGCGCCTCTCATTTCGACAGGACTTGATAAACCTCTCAAAGTTAAGTTGTAACTCTCGGCTGACAAGTCCGCAGATCCCACGAAAATGCTGCCCGTGCCGTCAGCGCGACCTATTATGACCGTTCCAGTTGATGAAACAAAAGAAGTGAGTTCATCACTTGTTACATTGAATATGGAAGAGGTATCGTTGATTCCAATAGTGGATGTAGGGGCATAAGGTTGAAGTATAATATTGCCGTTTGCTGTTAGAGGCTGATTTAAAACAAGATCAGGGCCGGTCAGGCTTATACTCGCAGAACCAACATTAAGGGCGGAATTAATCAAAATAGATCCTGCCGCTGTCGTGAGGTTTATATCGCCGTTCGAGGTAGTTATCCCCGACACCGAACCAACGGTTCCTACTGAAAACCCATCAGCATCTGAAAACGTAAATGGCACGCCACTGTTGAGAGATGAACCCGCAATTGTGTCGACATCATGAAGGTTATCCATGGTGACACCTTTAAATGCGGTTAGAAGCAGACTACTCACGGTTAATACGGCTCCATCTGCGTCGGTAATTGTATCTCCAGAAATAACTTCTAGGGCGTTAAAATTGGCAGGTGTTACGGTTGAATCGAAACTTGTCGCTCCATTTCCATTATAACCTAATATTAATCGGTCGGCAAATACATGATCCATTTCAGCCTGAGTTACTCCCATAGCAGCAACCGTATCATCGGCACCGATAAGGAGGGGTCTCCCAGTACTAATGTCAAAAGGATTAACATGTGCAGTAGCTCTTGAACCCCCTACTCCCGGATCTGAAAAAGTAACTATTGGAGGAGATGTGTAACCTTCCCCCCCACTACCTATTGATATTGAGCTCACTAAGAAAAAAGATCCAAATGGTGATACACCGATTCCAAGGGTAAATCCAGTGCCGGTCCCATGAGCAATTGACGCGCCTATTATTGGTGTTGAATAAACACCACTTGAATCTAATACTATTGCGAGAATTACGCCTCCTGGAGTTTTATTTCTTAAAGTTACTGTCCCAGTTGACCCAGTATTTTGGGCCATTAAATCCCCCAATAGCGCCAAAGCATCGGCCTTTATGAGAATCGAATCGTCTCCTTTAACAATGGATCCAGCACTTATACTAACGATATCGGATGAAATAGTGATACCCGCATTTCCTTGTATTTTTGCGTTAGGAGCTAGTGTTACGGTCCCGCCAGCAACAGAAGTATCAAGGGAAATAGTACTATTATTAGCGTCCAAGTCATAAACTCGAGATGTGTCAGAAATCGTTAAATTCCCCATCGTTTCACTAATAGAAAGAGAACCTGTCGTGCTAATACCCTCTATTCCAGCGACCGTACCTATTGTTAAGCCCGATGCCATAGCGTTACCAACAGAAATGCCGTCAGAACTGGCCGAACGGACCGCAAGATTACTTACTTTAGTTAGCGGGGAGATAGCATCCCCAAGTGTGACTTGGGTTGCAGCATCTATAGCCAAACTCTCTACTGTTAGCGTTTCGTCTCCCACCTGTCGCGAAAAGTTTCCACCCGAGACAATTTTTAAAACATCGACTTTTGCATTATTGAAAACAAGGTCATCCTGAAGCTGCACCCTCGTTGTGCTACTATCGCCGATGGTAAGTAGATTGTTTGCTGTTACAAAGTCCAACTCCGTCTGACTAATAGAATAACGTCCACTCCCTGCGGCAATAGAGCCAAGATCTAAAGCGACCCCATTTGCAGTTTGTAAAGTCACGTCTCCCGTTGTCGTCACAGCGGCAAGAATATTGATATCGTCTGAAGCAAGAGTGATGGACGACCCCATTGAGCCAGTAATAGCGTCTGTTATGGTTAACAATCCGAGGGATGTGCCTACCCGAATATCTACCAGACCACCGTTTTGCATGGCAATACCAACTAGGCCTGCCGCTAGACCTTGGGAAGCTCCGTCAATATTATTAATGTTTAAATTGGCGCTAGGAGAACTTAAATATAAACCACCACTCTGGGCACGAGCACCCAGTCCTTGATTACCCAAACGCACTAAAAGCCTAGAGCCGCTTGTTCCGATGGATCCTGAGGTATTCCCGTTAATGTTTTGCACATCCAGTTCGGCAGAATTGGCAATAATTCCTAGGCTTGAGGATGCTTGTTTAATAGACGAACCCGCAGTGGCACCCGTGTTTCTAATAAAAACCTCTTTTGTCCCCGAGTTGAGTCCCGCAATAGTTATATCGCCTGAAGTCGATGCATTATCCATGAACAAGGCTATATTCCCCACGCCTGCTCCATTTCCGGCCGTCGTATTAATCGACGAGCCGCTTCCCATATTTAACTCAGCTACACCCGCATCGCGATTTGCCATGTTTGCAGAAGGGTCATTTGCTGTAGCCGTAAAATCACCACGAAGAGTGAGAGTAACGCCTGGGTTGACAATAATCGAACGACCTGCCTGCAGCGTTAAAGCATTATTTGCGGATGTAGCCGTAATACTACTGGATATGGTTATGTCATTATTCGCTTGTAAAACTAAATTTCCGGTGGACAGGGCGGTAGCAATTGCAGAAGGACTAAATGAAACATCACCAGCCGCATTTTCCGCAAATTGATCGTTTGTTGCCAGAGTATCTGTGCCGCTTGAAGACACCGTAATGTTTTTAGGATCGAGTAACAAAGTCCCATTGAATCCAGACTGGGAACTCAGGTCAACCAATCCCTGGAACGCCAAAAATTCCTTACCTGAAATTTCTGCAAATCCGCCTTTACCTGTTCCCGCCCCTTTGGACGACAGACTTCCGTAATAGCGTGTTGTGTGGTCTGCCCACACGATGACTTTACCGCCGTCCCCATCAAAAAGAGCGTCAGCAATGAGGAAAGCTTCGGGACTGACGAAAGTGGTACTCGCATTCTTTACTGCACTGTTTTTGCCCTGAAAATCCCCGCCTACAAGAATGGTTCCACCCCCGGTTTGACCTGAAGCATTAATTGTCGTCTTAAAAAGGCCAACCTTATCTCCCGTCACTTCAACTGTTCCACCCTTAGCTATGGGTGAAGAAACATCGATTAACCCTGACACTTTGGATTTCTCTAAAGAAGCAACTTTGACTGTTCCTCCTTTTGAGACGAGAGACGATGAATCCGTTAATGAAACGTTTTTACCTGAAATATTGACCAACCCTTTTGAACCCGTTGAAATCGCACCGCTATTAATAACGTCCCCTTCGCCTGTGAGATAAACTTCCCCATTCACCAACTGCGAACCTGAGGCAGAAATGTTCCCCGAATTGTTAATGGCGAGCGCGTAGATACTGCCCTTAGCCTGAAGCTCAGCTTTAATGGCAGAAATGGAACCACTGTTTGCGACGCCTGATCCTTCAACATCAGAACCATCGGAACCGACTTTTACAAATACCCTTTGGCTCCCCGACTGGGTTAAAAGAATTTCTTTCCCAGCCGCAAGACTTACCGTGCCATTTGGGGCCGTGAGGGTCCCGTTGTTTTCAACCTGGCGCGCTATTAGGACCACATCACCTTGCGAAGCGTTGATCTGACCAAAGTTAACGACTTGAGCGGTCGAATTTCCTGATAAAATAAGGTCGCCCCCAGCCATGAACTGGTCGTTGTTCACGTCCAAAGTTGACGCCACAAAACCTGCCGTATTGATGATGGCTCCATTACCAATTAAAACGCCATTTGGATTAATTAAATAAACCTGACCATTAGCTGATAAGGTTCCTAGAAGAGATGAAACATCGCCACCAATAACCCGATTTAATACCGCCGAATCAGCACCTGGTTGAATAAACTTTGTTAATTCCCCTGCATTAATCGAAAAGTCTTGCCAATTGATAATAGCCCGATCGCTCGTGCTAATATTTAATGTACCCGCACCCCCTTCAAACGTCGCAGTCCCGCCCACAACAGTGGCTCCATCAGGATTTGCTAAACAAATAGGGGTAGAAATTGAAAAACCGGCAAGCACCAAGAGTATCAGGTTATATCGCATAGTTGCCTTCGTGAAATTTCAGCCAGTTAAATGATCTCAAATACATGCTCTCATGTCCCCCAGCGGCTGGGTTCCGAGTATAAGTGCTATATATGTAAAGTCAATATTTTACTCGATTTATGGGGGTTAAAAACTAACGATTGCGCCCAAGTGCAGTCGTCCATCAGGGTCAATTCCATCGTGTTCAATAAGTTGAAACCCGTAATCGAGCCGGAGCGTGACATAGGTAGACAGGCGATACCTGAACCCAGGCCCTATTCCTAAGGCGTCCCGATCCGATTCCCCAGGTAAAGGGTTCTTCACGTCTGCAACTCCGTAATCAACAAAAACCAAAAACTGGAGATCGTCCTGCCACTCTGAGTGACCTAAAGCCTCTCCAATACTTAGCGATGGCGTGCGTAATTCTGCTGAAAGCAAATATCCTTCATCGCCATTGAGCGCTCGGCTGGGGTATCCTCGCACAGAATCAGCTCCGCCCACTCCGAGTTGTTCGCTGCCCAGCAAGTTATCCGATGCAAATTGATATTTAAAACGATTGAGCAGCGAGAACTCCCCGGGCAACTTAGTCACCCTTTCCAGATTGACCTGCCCATAAACGTAATCAGCTACCGCGCCAGCACGAGCACGGCCGAAATCAGCATCAGTGTTGTCATCTGTTAAGTCGCCTGGACTCACAACAAGATTCGGTGAAAAAGTCGTCACCCCAAATCTATCTTTCAATGTTCCATTATAATCGATGACGAACTGAGCAATGTCAGTCGGAGCCCCGAAAACGTTTACCCCAGCAAATTCCAAGTCGTTATTGCTTCGTTTGAAGTCGAAACCACCTTTTATTTCATGCTGATAGGTGCGTAGGGAAGGCAACGTAATGGCATACCGTGTCCCCAATTGCCAAGCCTCACCTTGAAGCCGGAAGGGATCGGGTAGGTCCGCTTTTGTTTCTGCGTAACTCCCGAAAGCCGTCCACCGATGCCGCCAAGGTAAGGGCACGGTATATGAAGCCGAATGCGCGCGTAACTTATCGAAATCGAAGTCTGACGTAAATTGGTAATTTAATTGGTGATCCAGAAAAAAGGCGTTTCCCCAGTTAAAACCAGCGATAAACCGATCTGTACCTGTCAGGTCATTCCCTGAATTTTCATAACCGACAAAGGGACGAACAGGAAAACGGTCCTTGGTTTGTAAAACAATGTCAGTCGTTCCAGCCGCCGCCCCGGGAGAATAAACGACGTCCACGCGACGGAAAGGATTTGCGTTTAAAGCGTCCACGTCCTCTTGCATCGTGCGGGAGTTAATCACCTGCCCCGGCTTCGATCTGACATAATCGGTCAGAATACTATCACTAAAATATTTGTTGCCTTTGGTTTCGATTTTTCCAATTCTACCTTCAATAACGACAACTTGCACAATGCCAGAGGTAATTTTCTGTGCGGGCACAAATACATGCACAACGGGTAACTCTTTCTTGGTATAGTAGGCGACAACATCACGGGTCATCGTGTTCAATGTCCTAGAGGTAATTGGCTTTCCAATGTAAGCTTTAGTGACATCAACGAATCCTTTATCCTTCAGCAATGTGAGGCCATCCACATCTATGCCTCGAAAATCGTCCACCCCGGTTTTCTTAACTTGGTCTACTCCTTTTACAAAAATAAGTCCCTTTAATTCCTTCACCAAAACTTTATCGGCCTCAGGGGAGACATTTTGAGCAGTGGCCCCCGTTTGAGTTTCAGGAGGGGGTGAAGGCAAATTTCCTTCTGGAAAGTATTTGGATGTTTTGCGGGTGTACGCCAACCTTTGTTTTTCGAGTTCTCGAGCAAATCCCTGTTGCACCTTCTGGCTTTTGGCTTCGGCCACACTGGCTGGGTACTGCCGGTAAACACCATCCGCATCCATGATGTAAAGCATTTGCTCAGGACCGGAACTTCTCGATATCGTCGTAGAAGAAGATGTTTTCTGTTTTGATTCCTGGTACTTACGTCTCGGTTTTTTACCTGGTCCGTCCACCGTAAACTCCCGATAAACGCCGTCTGCATCCATTTGCCATGTGGTCTGTTGGCCGTTTAAATCTGGGGATAAAATGCCCAGATAAAGCAGTCCCACTACTGTTAATATCGAATTTCGGGAGGACATGGATTACTTTTAATTAGATGAATTCATTAAAGACTAATTTGGAGTTTTTAATGTTTTTTACATAAAAAACAATCGTTTTCTTTATATTTCTAAAAATAATATTCATTTATCCCCTTACTCAGGAGATGGTTAAGAATGATTTTAACTTATTTAAAACAATGAATTGCTTTGGAATAATGGCCTTATGATCTGGTTCATTGCAAGTTACAAATGCTGCTTTTGCGACACTTGATCCCCATTCCGCCTAGTGCTTGTTAAACGCCCCACACTAGTGTGGTCCGTCAAACAGAACGTAACTTATCAAAGCTCGCACGGACCGCGTGTTGGATGATGTCAATTCCAGGTGCAATCCTATGGCGCAACCCCTTTGGGGTTGTGTGTCAGCCGGGTTTTACCCAGGGTTTCTCGCGGACGAGCAACCCTGGGCTGTGTGACGGAA
>JAWXCD010000085.1:0-20043 GCA_034440535.1 Verrucomicrobiota bacterium
TCTCAAGACGAATACCAGAGGGATTCCTCCCCAATCTTAGAGTTGCCGAGTTACCCCAATGTAGACGGTCAAACTTTGCAGCCGATTCCATATAAGTTAATAGATTTATGACGGCCTACACTAGGTGCGATTATTAGCCTATTGCTCCAGATAGAAGTTATTGCCAATGATGTCGACTTTTTGTTTTAACCAATTTGAATTTTCAAAAAATTTGTGCCCAAGCTGATTTTTTTACACTCCGGACCATGGGAGTTCCAGGTGGCAAACTTCCTTGTTCAAAAGCAGTATCAAAATACCAATTACGGTTTGGAGGGGAGTAAACTCCACTCGTCCAGATGTTCGTCGCTTGCTCACTGGCAAAGAGATTCACAAGTGAACCATAATAGGTTGATCTGAGGCCTCCGGACCAATCCTCTAGGAATCTTGGTAAATTTTCTATTCCTCCACTATACGTCCCATTTGTACTTCTAACATTCCCTGTAATAATCGCCGTGTTGTAAGTGGTATTAACTGCGTCGCGACTTCCTGCTGCAGTTACATTATTATATCCATTTGAAATCCATCTTGACGAAAGCAGATTTACTGCATCTGCCATAACTGAGGAAGGTTGATTTGTATATCCTGTGGCTGTGCTCTTATTTGTAACGTAAGAGCCACTACCTACGTTCGAAGGAACACTGCTGCCGCTCCCCCCTGTATTGTAATCGCCAATCACATACAATGAGTTTTCAGTAACCATCGTCATACCACCCGTTGGAATTTTTTGACCATTTATCAGTCGAACCCCTCTTTTTTGTGTCTTTCCGTCGTCGTATCCAGCCCACACAATCCCATTCCAAAGACTCGCTCCCTGAAGTGCTGCAGGTATCGCTGTGCCCCTCAGCGACGCTGGAACAGTCGTATTAGTCGGCCAATAATTAGTTGCTGGAATTGACGTTCCAAGAACGAAACTATTTGAAGAGTTGATCATTCCTGAAATATTTACGTCTACAGTTGTTACATTGCTGACTGTGCTACCTTGACGGAAATCGCTCATTTTTCCTCCAGCTGTAAACATGGTTTGAGTCATATAAGTATACAAAGACCCGTTTGTAAGTACCACGTTGTTTGTACCCCCTACGTAAATAGTTGGAATATTATTACTGCTCACAACTACTTTTAGCGCGGCTTGATTATATAAGCGGTTAGTCCCCATTGGATCGGGATTGGAAAAGGTATCGCGGGGCATCTGTATGAGTTCGATAGGACCATCATCGTTCAAATTTAGGTTTGTGGAATTTGCTTGAAAATCACTACCTGGTGGTACTTCAGTCGCTGTTGTGTAGGGCTGGCTTGCGCCGTAGGTGATATTAGAAACCCCGCCTGGTGTACTATTAGTTACCCCTCCTGATATTGTACTCCGCCCATCTGCATTATTAGGCATAAACGAAGCAGAGGTTCCACCAACAGACGCAACGGATCCCCAATAATTTTGTGCGCCATTCGCTCCACCATTATAAAACTTCCCATTGGAATGTACGCGACCTGTTATGTTAAAAGTAGGACCGTTATGGAGCTCCATGTCATTATTATAAAATATAGCAAATCGATATAACGGATCGATTGTATACCGAATTTCTCTTTGCAGTTTCACTTTCATATCCGTACCAGCGATGTTTCGAGAAGCATGCGTAATGAGCATATACCGGTATTCCTGAGCTCCCACGCTTCCCGTCATGTTAGTTGCAGTATTTTGTGGAATTCCACTAATTCCGAGCGGAACAATGGTGTTCACGTTAAACGTTACTTGCGGATAATTAGTGGGAGCAGTACTCGTATTAATGTTGGAAGTGAGAGTTGCTACTGATGGATTGAAACCCTGACTGTTTGTGATCAGTACCCGCCCCAGTTGCGCATAGTTTTGCTCGATTGCAGATTCCGCTGCGTAAATAAGTTCCAATTGATTGTTTGCGCGGGACGCCATGCTCATGGTTTGGCGAGTCGATAAGGCAACCATTCCGAACAAGGCCGCCATTAATGCGACCATTGTCATTGCAACGATTAAAATGCTGCCTTGTTCATTATTATTTTGGTATTTCATAAGCACCTCATTATTCATCTGGTTCTTCAAATCCGGGAGTAAAACCAACAGGATTGACAACTACTTTTTGCAAAAAGCCTCCATCGGAGCGCATAGCCACTTCGGTGCGATAGCGTAGAAATCCCCGACCGATAAGGTCGGTTTCGTTGAAGGTTGACGTATCCGTCTTGGCCCTTGAGTCGTAATTTAAAACAATGACTAAACTTTTTCCTATGGTTTTAAAAGACGACCCAACGTTAATATCCTGATTATTCGCAAACAGAAGATTCTTTGAAAGAACTTTGAATGTGTTTGAAGAAAAGCTATCAGGATAATACCTAAGTTCGCCATATGTGAGGTTTGTCGCGCCTTGAGGTACGTTCATGGTGCTTTGCAATACAAAACGACTTTCAGTTCCTACGTAGGCGATCGTATTATAAGCAATACTTGTTGGAAAAGCGGGGGCTACACGAACTGTGATGGCGCTGGCATTACTTACTACAATATTCGTAATGTAAACACTATAAGGATTTGCCGCATCAATTCGAATGGCGTCGCCTACTTTTACCTGAGCTGCGATCGGCGTGGTACGATATGAAAAGCTAGCGACATTTGCTACCACCCCTGTTGGGAAGTTTGCGCCTGTAAATATATTTGTGGAAACCATAGTGCCTCGACTCGTTAGATTACTTAATACCAGTGTGTTGGATAAAGCTGCTGGGGTGTTAGTTACATAAGATAAAAAGCCAGATCTCATGATGCGAACTTCATAAACCTCAGTGTTATCACCCGTTGCTGTTCTCGATTGAAAATTGGCATTGTTCGTCTGATATGCCGCTGGGAAAACGGGCGTCGACCTTGCCAGTTGGGCCACCTGATCCACGGACATTCGGACGTCATCATGAGCCATATCAATCAATCGCGTATTATAAAATATTTTCTGCCCAGCAATCATTGCTACGAGTATTATTCCCATGGCCACGGTAAAAATAATCATACTTATAATCATTTCCACGAGCGTTGTTCCTTTTTGATGAGTGCCAAAGAGTGGTTTCATGTTATTCCTTAAAATACGTCGCTACCCTTTATGAGGACCACCGAGTTAGTCATTACTCTATTTTCTAATGGAAACTCCCATCTCGTACGCAGGGTACATACTTTTTGGTTATTATTTTCTACGACATTAATGGAGGTCGAATACAAATAAGCTTCCTTAGTTAAATCGACTGCGCTTGCCGTTGATGTGATCCTGACCCGGCTTAAATTAGTATTTATAATGCTCACCACATTTGTCACATCTACATAGTTGAGAGCCTGAATTCGGTCCGCATGCCCTTGTAAAATTCTTTGTGCTTCTGAGTTCAAAGCCATTTTGAGTGAACGCTTTTGGAGGTTTAAAAAGCCTGCCATGGCAGAAGTCACAAAGGAAACCGTCAGAACAATCGTGATAAGAATTTCGACTAAAGTGACTCCTGATTGTCCTGACTTTGGAGAATTTATTGTTTTTGCGGTCTGTTGGCTCACCCTTACAAAATAAGCTTTCATCCCATGATTATATAATAGAAAACCTTATAAGTCAATAGGTATTTTCTGTGCTAATATAGGGAAACGGCAAATGACAACTGTTTTTTCGCTAGATTCAGATTTTATGGATAATGTTCCTTTTAGCACTCGTGCTCTATATTGCATTGAATAAATGCCCATCCCTTTTGTCAGTTTCGAATCCGTAATAGGCGCTCCATCATTTTCTATAACTAACTTGCCTTGAGTATCTTCCATTAAAAGTCTAATAATTATATTATTTGCTTTTCCATGGCGTATTGCGTTGTTGAGAGCTTCTTGGGCGATCCTGTACAACTCAGTACCTTGATATTTATCGATGGCGTGTGCGTCCATCTGTTCTTCGTAAATAACGCTCACTTTCAATCGTTCTGAAGTTTGCTGCGCTAGTTCTTCTAGGGCAGCCCCCAACCCGTTTCGCTCTACCTCGATGGGGCATAAGCCTTTAGCCAGGGAGCGTGTTTTCTGCAAGGCTTGGTCTAAGAGTTCCAGAATTGAGCCTGCATCTTTCGATTCAGGGATCTGTTTTATGGTCAGGTCATTCATCAGGACTTTAACCATAAAGCGAACACCAGCTAAGTGTTGGCCGAGATCATCATGTAGATCTTGCCCAATTCGTTGCTGTTCTCTGACGCTTGACTCGACGAGCTTTTGTTCATATTCCAAGGCCTGTTTAGTTTCTTTCTTCTCACGAAAGTATCGAATAAAAAACACGGCACATGGCAAACCAACAATGGCACCCACAGGAACGGCCAAAAAGCCCCACCACACAACCCAGACCAATGCGTCGTATGAAAAAAACGAAGTTCCACTAGGCTGGAATAGAAGAAAAATCAGGCGATCGAGTCTGTATTCTAATAATAACAAGGCCCAGAGCGGACCAAGACATAGAAAAATGGATGAAATGACACCCAAAACAGCTAAGTATTTCTTGTAAGTCATTAAGGATTATTAATTAAATTTGGAAGATTCAGTGTCCTTTTAACTTTATTATATAAAAAAAACTTGCCATAATTTCCATCTCAAATGGTGACTCCAACTTCATCGCTTCATGGACTGACTCTCACCGAAGTCATCATCTCCCTTGCAGTGATGGTGATCTTCTCAGTGAGCGCCATTTCCGCTTTTATCGTCAACCAGAAGTCTGCGCTCATTTCCATTTATAACACAGAAGCGAATCGTTATATGCAGGAAACATTGGACGTGATCAATCAAACAAATTTTTCAGCCGTCGCAAACTTTTCTGCCACAAATTACAGTATAAACTTAGATGCTTTATCGCCAACTCTTCCAGTGGCTGGGAGCACAGGCTTTAAAACATTTCAAACACGCCCAGGATCAGAATGGAAAACAAATGTTAACTCAAGTGTGGCTTATGAAACAATGGTAAATGTTTCCAACACCGGTGCCTATAAAAGGGCAGAAGTGTTTATTTATTGGCGGTACCTAGATCGTTTTATGACAAATAGAACGGTTGTACTGAAGGCAAATGATAACGTTAACGTCACGGTTGGACCCTAACTCCATGTCATTAAAGCGAAACAGTGGTGTATCTATACTGGAAGTCATGATCTCTTCCAGTATCTTTGTCATTTGTCTTTCCATGGCGTTAACATCCCTGGTTACGACAATGAAAATCAGTACCCGGACGCAGCAACTTGATATCACGCACTCAAGGCTTAATCGGAGTACCACATGGATGAACCAAGTAATATCCGCCTCTTATATGACACCGAGGGTGTACACGTCAGATGCTTTAGCGGCGGAGGGAGTGCAAGGGGATGAATTAAGGGTTATAACGGCATTATACACAGGAACTTTGGAAAACAGCCCCAATCCCAATACTAAAATGTTGAAATTGCAAAACCTTTCAACACGCGGGCGACCCGCTGCAACAAGTGTGCTGACGGGAACACCTTCATCAGGGATTGTGACTGATATATCACAAGAACCTATCGCAACCACAACGGTTATTCCTGATGTTCAGGCAGGCGATCGAATTGAACTTTTAGGTGCACTAGGAAAATGGCAATCCTCTGTCGCTTCAGTGAACGGCAAAAACGCTGACAAAATCGTCGTCATCCTTGAAGACTCTCTATTGGAAGGATTTCCCATTGGAACGAAAGTACTTATAGGCAAAGAGTGTCGGATGAAGGTCTCAGGAACGAATTTAATTACCTTCTACCCCTCTCAAAACTCGAGCTCAAAGGTAATCGCTTCACTTAATTCTGCCAACCAAAAACCCTTCGCCATGTCGCAAAAGTTTGTAGACCTAAATCTGGCACTATCCGTTGGCGGTCAAACAAACATTGTTTGGAAAAGGAAAATTTCCCGTCCAAATTAAACCTTGATATGCCACTCTTAGCTAGTAATATAGGAATGTCACGCATTGCATCTACGAAAATTTCTTATATGAAGTCAGGCAGGCATAACGTAAGTGGTAACTCATTAGAGGGAAGCGTCCTCGCCGCTGTCCTGACGACGATTGTTCTTATTTCTTTGCTTCTAGCATCCGCTGTGACCCTTACAAATCATACTCGGGCTATGGCAAACCGAGCTACAGACCTGACTGCCTTAAAGAATGCGGGCTTGTCAGCCATGGAAAATGACTTTGCCTCGGTATACTCTTGGCATTTGTCTACGAACACTCTCAATGCTCCGATGGGCATATCTAACCTAACTGCCCGGATTAATAGTTCGACTTTGCCCCCAGATTTATCCACCGCAGGCAGTGCATTTAAATTTCCGACACACACAGCTTTCCCCTTGAATACTCAAGGAGTGCCCGCAAACGCACCTCAGAATTTCGATACTCGTCCGTCCAACATTGAATATCGTTATATGGCGATCACACATGTTTCTAAAAAAGGGAGTACCATTCCACCTTTAAAACTCCAGCGCGAGTTTGTTTATCGCGCACAACCCATTTGCAACTATGCCCTCTTTACCCATGGCAACGTGCTCGTCAGTAACGTCGTAGGACTTTCAGTACCCGGGCCTGTCCACGCTAATGGAAAAATCACCGTTGATGGCTCATCTGCAAGTACTTGGGCGGGACAAGTCACGGCAGTCACCGGGTTTCAGTTAGCCCTTTCCTCGAATAATTTAGCTTGGGCAACCAATATAGGTTTTACCTCGGTTCCGGCCCTCGCTTCTACGATAACGGATCCCATTACTGTTACGGCTGATATCAGCGACACTAATCCTAACAATGACGGGAGCCGTGAGCTTATTGAAACTCCCATACTCCAAACAAATCTAACCTCGCACGTCGACGTTAACGCCTCCTTCCGTTTGTATAATCAAGCGGGCTTGAAAGTGATCCATTCAACTCAAGGCACAAAGTTTTTTACTCTTGATGGAATAGAAATTTCTACAAACAGCGGGGCTATCTACACAGTCATGACCAATGTTTTCTCAGGAAAAGGTAAGATCATGGACCATGGCGCTGACCTAGTCATGGCCACTTCTGAAGTCAATATTTCAGGGCTTTTTGATAGCTCTGGAACACCCATAATCCCCGCGACCCTACAAACAAACGCATCATTCGCTCAAAACAATACGCTCGCAAAATCTCTCGGCGTTTCAGGTAAAAAAATATGCACCGACCCTTTGCTTCAAGGTAAACCTTTCTGGAATGGGATTATCTATATCAGCAGTTCCTCGATCTCAAACGGGGCGGTCAAAATCTCTAATGCCACGACACTTCCTATTGGAGGTTTATCTATTGCTTCCGATTCCCCCGTGTATGTCGCTGGATCATTTAACTCTGCGCCTCCAAAAAACAGTTCGGGGGTCCCAAGCGCACTTATTGCGGATAGCGTGACATTACTTTCTGGTGCCTGGTCAGCTACTTCAAATGATATCACCTCAAAATCCTCAAGGATCGCATCCTCCTCTATTTACAATGTCAGCCTTGTCACTGGCGCATCAACTAACCCCACTGAAGGCCCTCTCTTTGGTGTACGCCTTTTGGAATCATGGACTTCTGCTTCGCTCACTTTAAAAGGGTCCATTGCCACTCTCTATTCTTCTAGTACGTTTAAATCACCCCCTTTGATCACGGCTTATGATGTGCCTCTTGATTTTAAGTGGACCATGGAAGACTACGCCACGATAGGGTATCCGTTGGGTATTCCCTCGGTCAAAAGCCTGTCTAAAGAACAAGCCTATCAGGTAGATTGATTTTTCCTTGGGGTTCTGGCTTAATAGTCATATGCCTCAAAATCCAAAAAAACTTCTCGTTGTCGAAGACCATCCCATATTCCGCCAAGGTCTAGTTCAGCTTATCAATCGTGAAGCGGACCTTAAAGTTGAAGCAGAGGCAGCCACGGTACCAGAAGCCATCGAAGTGCTTAAGACATTTACACCCGATGGAGCTCTCATTGATATCTCTTTGCAAGGCGCGAGCGGTTTAGAACTTGTGAAAACCATTAGGGAATTTAATTCGACCCTCCCTATCCTTATGCTTTCTATGCATAACGAAGAAATCTATGCGGAACGTGTTCTCAAAGCCGGAGCCAATGGATTTATCATGAAACAATCTCCAGTCGAGGACGTCATTAGTGCTCTTCGACATGTATTAGGTGGGGAAACCTATCTCAGCAAGAAGATGACCTCCCGGATTATTAACCAATCCATGGGCGCTAAGTCGAATAACGCCAGCCCAAGCGTCCAAAAATTAACAGATCGCGAACTCGAAGTATTCCAACTTATTAGTCAAGGGATGAGTACCAACGAAATTGCAAAGACCCTCGGGCTGAGTGTTAAAACAGTGGACGCCCATCGCACCCACATCATGGCCAAGCTCAATGTAAAAAATGTGAATGAACTCATTCACACCGCTGTTCAGTGGAAATACTCTCAGGCAACCTAAGTTAAACTTGTTCGCTAGTCGCTTTCTTAATTCACAAGCGACCACTGCGATTTTTTAATAGACCGCGTTAAGGGAGTCCCTGGAGGAAGTTTGGCAAAGTCATTAAAATTCGTATCATACATCCATCTTCTCCTAGGTGGATGGTAATAATCGTATTTAACTTCATTTGCGATAAATCGGGTAGTGGCCTGTTGACTATAAAATAGATTAACCATTGAGCCATTCACTGTTAGTAATGTGTTATTTACGTTGGCGGATGTTTCATTGGACCAATCTTCCAGTAATCGGATATAGTTGTGCGCCCCACCACTATACCAATTGCTTGATACTGAATTTGTGAACACAGTTTTTGATTGCACAATTCCTGCAATCATTGCTGCATTAATTGTCGTCGCCTTGGCATTGCGTGTAAAAATACCATAATCACCAGTGACGGTCTTATTAATATGTGTAATATTTGTGTTATAATTATTCGCAAACCAGTTGGATGAAACAACAGTTATTGCGTCTCCCATTAGGGAGGAAGAAGGCTTCGTCGAAGCACCACTCAAAAATGTTGCGCCTGTATTACTTACATTAGAAGGAACATTTTGAGCCGTACCTCCCGTGTTATAGTCGCCTACAACATACATTGGATTTTCTGTGACGACTGTTAGACCTTGAGTGGGGATTGATGCACCATTAATGAGCCGAACACCTCGTTTCGTGACAGGAGACCCGTCCGAGTAACAGGCATAAACAATTCCATTAAAACCAGGGATTCCATTTGAATTGGCCGCCGCAGCTAATTTTCCTACATCAATATCAATTGTTGTTACATTTGAAATAGCAGCGGAAGGATTGTTCACATCATCATTCCAACGAAAATCAGACATTTTTTTACCCGGTAAAAAGACATTGGTCAAAACAGGGTAATTCACAGCAGCATTGGAAATGATAACATTGTTTAAGTCTCTATATTCTACACCACCGGTGCTATTTACAATTACCTTAAGGCCCGCTTTATTATACATACGTTCAGCCCCCACTTGTTCATCACCATAACCAGCGTCGGGCCGCTCAATCAGCTCACGTGCACCACCGGAAGTATTTGGGTTATTTGTATTAATTTCAAAATCACCGGGCGGAGTTTCTTTTGAGGTCGCGAATGGTTGGCCCCCCAGGTATGTATTTTTATTACTCCCACTCGTATTTGATGAATCCAAAGAAGCCGTAAGAAATAAACCGTTGACATGCGAGACCGCTCCATAATTTGTAAGAAGGCCGTAAACAACGCTTCCTGTAGATTTCCCCCAAAAATATAATTTTCCGTTGGAGTGAACCTTCCCGTCAATGATCATGTTAGGTCCATTATACAGTTCTAAATCTTGGTTATAAAAAATTGCATATTGGAACAGTGGTTTGATTGTATATTTAATTTCCCGTTGAATTTTCACGACTATTGGATTAGAGCCTTGGTTTCGCTTGACATGGCAAATACTCAAATATCGGTACTCTCTTTGCCCCAAGTTTGTCATTGTGGAAGAGTCAATTGGGGTGCTCGATGGAACACCCAAAGCATCCAAGGGTACAAGGGTGTTGACTTGATAGTCATAACCATCACTTGCTTTATAATAACCACTAGGAACTGACCCAAGATTTATGTTCGCTGTGCAATTGGAGAGGGTGGGTACAGTGGAAAGCGCGGCGTCAGCAAAAACTACTGTTCGGAAGTCCGCATAACTTTTCTCCAACCCAGCTTCGGCAGAGTTTATCGCCTCTAATCGGTTATTAGCTCGGTCCGATAACATGCTCGATTGGCGTGTGGACAACATGACACTCCCTAATGTCAGCATGCTAATGCCCATCATGATCATGACAACAATGAGAATCGTTCCTCCGCTTTCTTTATTCGTAATCATAATTTATATTTAGTTAATAGCGGGTCACAAATCCGGAATCCATGCGAGGAGCCGCCTGAGTTTGATATCTCAATATTTGTTTACCGGAAATGGTGCCTGCAGTCTCAGTTTGAACTGAAATCTCGGCGAGTTGATCTCGCGTTGTGAAGGAGATCTTATTCGTGGATAAGTTGGACGCGATCACCTTGTATGACCCAGCGTTTGTTTTGGAGGAATCAGGATAATATCTTAATTCATTATTGACGACGAGGTACCTCGACTCGGTTCCAAAAAAAACTAATGTGTTATTCGTCACGGAAATGGGAAGGCCTGAAACCAGTTTTAATTTCAATTTATTATTCCCACTGTTCCCCTTTATTTCATCAACATAGCCCTGTAATGGAATGGTATTTGTTGTTCCTGCGGGCTGATAAATCTGATCAAAGCGTACCGCGTTTCCAGTAGAAAAAGTGTTTGTGACAGGAGTCGAACGAAACACGTTGGCCGGCAAAGTGGTCATGGCGCCGGATGGGATAGGGCTACTCCCTGTGATAGCATTGGCTGTGGTCGCGTCAGTTACGATCGATCCTTGAGTGGTGCCATTGCCGGCTACTACCGTAATGTCATCCATTTCAACATTTTTGGAGTTTATATTTTCACTTTGTTTTGTATGTCCATAAGCGGCAATTTTCATGACCCTTAAATCAGTTCCTGCTTGGCCATCTCCCGCAGGGGTTCCCGCTGCGTTATAAACAATGGGATAAACGGGGGAGCTTCGAATTTCATGGGTAATCTTGTCTAGGGTGGTGCGAAGGTCATCATGGGTGTTATTCATGGTATACGTAAAAAAGTACATTTTCTGCATCGCCACAAACCCACTGAGCATCAACGCCATGCATGTCGTGAAGACAGAGGTTGATATTAATATTTCTGCGAGGGTCATTCCTTGTTTTTTTTCCATATCAATTATCCTTGGCTTTAAAAATGACCGTTGTGTTTGTGTATTTTGCATCTGTACCGGAGCTCCGACTTGCGAAAGACCAATAAGTGGAAATGTTGGCAACTCTGAGACCGTCATTCGAATAACTTGCGACGTTTGTAACTTTGATCAGTGTGGTGTACGCGAGAATGGCACTGACGTTAGTGGTAAAGTTGGTCCAGCTCACCGTTCCTAAGGAATTTGTCGTCACCACATTAAATTTACGTAATGATGAATTTGTAAGCGCGGCTTGCATCGCACTACCCCCTGAAGAAGTTGATCGCATCCCGCTGAAATTGAACTGTGGCGGTATATTTGTGCTTTTAAAATCGATGTAGGGAGTCGATTGCCAGTGATCCGCCCAGTACTGATTGATGCGGACAGCCTCTGTTCGATAAGCGGCAAGCTGGGAATATTTTTGATTCCACACAAAAGCGGAAATCGCTGATACCGTGAAAAACACGGCGATTGTAAGGGAAATCATTACCTCGACCAAGGAAATCCCTGATTCAAAGGCGCTCGAACGTAGTAGATGTGTTTTAATAAGAATTTTTTTCATAAGGACTAACCAGCTTATGTCTTGGCGGCAGAGTACTAAAAAAGTTTTACTAGGCAATCACCAACTGTAAATTGCGATTATAACGATTTTAAGCCCTTATAGATACGCCTGTTAGGTAGAGAAAAATAATGCTGAAAATTGTAAAAGGGGGTTAAATTTTCATAAAATCGCACTTCGTTCCTCATTTACGTCTTCATTTCGAGGGACCCATTTGACACTTCCCGCACTTCGAGGTTTATTATCAGAATGCCTTTTGAATTAGTTTCCGAATATTCCCCAAAAGGTGATCAACCTCTCGCCATTTCAAAGTTGTCAGCAGCCCTAGCCGCAGGTGAAAAAAGCCAAGTGCTGATGGGTGTGACAGGGTCTGGAAAAACCTTCACGATGGCTAATGTCATTCGGAACTTGGACAGGCCAACTCTCGTTCTCTGTCATAATAAAACACTGGCCGCTCAGCTTTTTTCGGAGCTTAAGTCATTCTTTCCTCACAATGCTGTGGAATATTTTGTGAGTTATTTCGATTACTACCAACCAGAAGCTTACATCCCGCAAAGCGATACCTATATAGAAAAAGATTCCAGCATTAATGAGGAAATTGAAAGGCTGCGCCTCAGTACCACTTGCTCGCTTCTCTCCCGCCGCGACGTTATTGTCGTTGCAAGTGTTTCCTGTATCTACGGGCTAAGCTCCCCCGAAGATTATTACAACATGATCATCCCCATCGAAACGGGTCAGCACTGTTCCCGGGAGTGGTTGTTAGGCCGACTGGTCGATACCATGTACATGCGGAACGATATCGATTTTAAGAGGGGTACCTTCCGCGTCCGTGGCGATACAGTCGAAGTCGCCCTCGCTCACCAAGAAAATGGGTTGCGCATTGAATTTTTCGGCGATGAAATCGAGCGTATCACCGAAATCGACCTGCTCACCGGTGACAAGCAAGGAGCCCATCTCAAATTCACCATTTTTCCAGCAAAAGCTTTTGTCACTCCGGCTGATAAATTACGCAAGGCCTTAACTACCATTACCGAGGAAATGCATGAGCGGGTCGCGGAATTTGAAGTCTCCGGTAAGCTCCTCGAGGCGCAGCGGATAAAGCAAAGAACAAGTTACGACCTTGAAATGATCCAAGAAATGGGATTTTGCAGCGGGATTGAGAATTACTCGCGCCACCTTTCGGGGCGCCCTCCGGGTTCAAAACCTTTTACGCTACTCGATTTCTTTCCAAAGGATTACCTCGCTATTATTGACGAGTCACACGTCACTGTTTCACAAGTGCGCGGCATGTATGAGGGTGATCGCTCTCGGAAAATGGTCTTGGTGGATCACGGATTCCGCCTTAAAAGTGCCCTCGACAATAGGCCACTCAATTTTAAAGAGTTCGAGGCTATCCTTAATCAAACGGTCTATGTTTCCGCCACACCTGGGGAATATGAACTCCTCCAAACGGGTGGCCGTGTTGTCGAGCAACTGATCCGACCTACGGGTTTAGTGGATCCTCTTATCGAAATCCGCGCGCTTTCTGGACAAATCGATGACCTCATTCACGAAGCGAGAAAAGCTGTTGAAAAAGGGGAACGTGTTTTGGTCACGACTCTTACTAAACGCATGTCGGAAGATCTGACTGATTACCTTCGGGAAATTGGGATTAAAGTGCGGTACCTCCATAGCGAAGTCGATACGATCGAGCGCGTTGAAATTTTACGGGCGTTGCGAGGGGGAGAGTTTGATGTCCTTGTGGGGATTAATCTTCTCCGTGAAGGCCTCGACCTGCCTGAAGTGGCACTTGTCGCGATATTGGATGCCGACAAAGAAGGTTTTCTCAGAAGCCAGACCTCCCTCATTCAAACGGCTGGGCGCGCCGCACGGCACATCGACGGGCGCGTGATTCTCTACGCTGACAAGCATACGGATTCCATTAAAAACTTTTTAAAAATATCTGGGTATCGAAGGGTTAAACAACTTGAGTACAACCTCCAAAACAACATCACACCACAGAGCGTGGCCCGGTCGGTCCAACGCAGTTTGCACACAGTCCTTAAAAGCCGTCAAATTGAGGAATCGGCTGCGGGTGCGGGTCGATCGCTTGACGTTGTCGACCTGTTGAAGGAACTGCAAGGTCAAATGGAAGTCGCTTCGACGAATCTTGAGTTCGAAAAAGCGGCGTTACTTCGAGACCAAATTTTTGAGCTTAAATCATCTCAAAACCCTGATTCCCGCTCCCCTGCAATAGCATCACATGAAAAGAAATTTAAAAGATCAACTAAAAAAACTTTACGAAGTTAGCCTTGGTCCCTTGCGAGTTACGGTTTTCCTCGTATATTCTATGAAAAGGGCAAAATCATGACGGTTCCCGATGAAATTCCCATAATGCGCCTTTCAAACGTATTCTTGTTTCCACAAGCACTCCTTCCTCTCCATATTTTTGAGCCTCAATATCGTGCCATGCTCGCTGATTGCTTAGAATCCGATCGCATGTTTGCCATCGACTCCTCGCCCCATGTCGTGGGCTCTAAAAAACGGCCTAAACTTCATAAAGTGGCCGGGGTAGGAATCATCCGCGCGTGCGTGAACCAGAAAAATGGGACGTCTAACCTGATTCTTCAAGGGATCCAGCGCGTGCGAATCCTCGATTATATACATTCAGCCTCGTATCCCAAAGCTCATGTGAAGACCCTTGAAAGTACCTTTGTAGATACCGTAGAGGTGGATGCGTTGTGTTTTAAACTAAAAGAGCTTCTCTCCGATTTAAACGATGACCTGTCGAATCCATCCATGGTTAAATACCTTAAACGCCTAGAAAACGCGGAAATTCTGACTGACTTGGTTTCATATTGGTTACTCAAAACCTGCGAACATAAACGTGAAGTGCTCGAAACGATGGACCTACGCGAGCGGCTTCGGAAAGTGCGGCAAATGCTCATTGAAGAATGTGCTTCTGGAAAATTACGCTCTGAGCCGGGGGACTCTGCCAAATAAGGTTCTTTGACTTCCGTCCCGCTTTACTCAAGTGTGTTTACAAGAAATGGTAAATACGCTAACTTCATCAGCCGGTTCGGATTTTAAAACCTTCATCTTATCCTAGGAAATAGACCTTTGGCCACAAACGACGATTTTGTTTTGGATGTCATTAAAGATGTAGGCTTGGTCAATTCTGCCCAAATCCAACAGGCTACGGACATTTCACATGAACGCGGCATCAGCGTCATAGATGCGATTGTTCAGATGGAAATCTGCACTCATCGCGACATTCTCCAGGCTGTGGCCGGTCAATACGGTATGGAGGTGGTTCACTTGGCCGATTACAAACTCTCAAAAGAAATTATTGAGACTATTCCCGCTGCGGTGGCCAAAAGATACCGGGTCATTCCAGTCACTCTCCAGCATAACACCCTGCTTGTCGCCATTTCTGAACCCCAAGATATTGAGCTCGTCGATACACTTCGCCACGTGCTGCACCGAAACCTCGAGTTTGTAGCTGCAACTCGGGATGATATCGACAACGCCATTTCCCAGCACTACGGCACACTTGCTGACATGGAAAACATCATCACGGACCCCATTGAGGGAAATGTGGATGTCCAACAACGGGTGGACGCAGATGAAGGAGGAGGCGATGTCGACGCGCCCATCATCCGGCTAGTTCATAAAATTATCATCGACGCCCAGAAAAAAGGCGCGAGTGATATTCATCTCGAACCTCTGGAGAAAAAATTCCGTGTCAGGTACAGAGTCGACGGAGTCCTTGCTGAGTTCGACAGCCCACACAAAAGGTTACAAGCGGCGATCGTGGCTCGTATTAAAATCATGTCCAACATGAGCATTGCCGAAAAACGAATGCCTCAGGACGGTCGTATTCAAATGTCCATTGGCCACGGTAAATCCATCGATCTCCGTGTGTCTACCGTACCCACGAGTCATGGTGAAAGCGTGGTGATGCGTATTCTTGATAAAACAAGCCTTATGCTTGGTCTGCCCGAATTAGGCTTTATCGGCGACGACCTCACTTCATTCGAACGTCTCATCAACCTTCCTGACGGTATCCTCTTGGTTACAGGACCTACGGGTTCAGGTAAGACCACCACTTTGTACGGTTGCCTCAATTTTATCAATAAACCGTCGATGAAAATTATCACGGTGGAAGACCCGGTTGAATACGAACTTTCTGGGATCAACCAAGTCCATGTGAATGAAGACATCGGAATGTCCTTTTCCGCGGCACTCCGAGCCATGCTGCGTCAGGCGCCTAATGTCATCATGGTCGGTGAAATTCGTGATGTCGAAACTGCCAACATTGCCATCAACGCCTCGCTGACGGGTCATCTGGTCTTTTCCACTCTGCACACTAACGACGCGCCGAGCGCGATTACACGTTTGATTGATATCGGTGTAAAACCGTTCCTATGTGCCTCATCCATCCGGGCTATTATTGCGCAACGGTTGATCCGAAAAATATGTTCTCGCTGTAAACAGGAATATACCCCAACGGAAGCTGAAGTGCGTACTTTGTGCCTCACCGAAAGCCAGTTAGTCGACGCTCACCTCGCTAAAGGTGGCGGGTGTGAGACGTGTAATATGTCTGGGTACAAAGGTCGGATGGGTATCTTTGAAATTTTTATTATCAATGACGAAATCAAACGTCTGATCTATGAAAAAACCTCGTCAAGCGCGATTCGTAACCGAGCCCGCGAACTAGGGATGCGTACGATGCGCGAAGATGGGCTGCGTAAGGTTTTGGCTGGAATCACAACGCCCGAAGAGGTCATTGGAATTACCATGGGAGATAAGAATTAATTATGGCTGTGGCGATCAATGAACTCCTCGATTTTATGGTCGAATCCGGTAGTTCGGACCTGCACATCGTTGTGGGTTCTCCGCCTGCTTGCCGTATGCACGGCGCTATCCGCCCCTTGGAACTTTCCGAGCTCACTCCAGCTGATACCGAAGAATTGATGAAATCAATCACCTCCGACGAAAAACAAAAGCAATTGCGCGAGGTGGGGAGTGCGGACTTCGGATTTTCTTTCGGCGCGGTCGCCCGTTTTCGTGTCAGTGTGTTCAAACAAAAGGGCTTTATCAGCATGGTCCTTCGCCAAATTTCTAATCGTTTACTCACCCTCGATGAAATCGGTCTGCCTCCGAGTGTCGCCGAAATGTTGCACCAACCCAGAGGTCTTATCCTTGTCACTGGTCCCACGGGTTCAGGGAAATCATCCACCCTGGCGAGCATGATCAATTATATTAATGAAACTCGGCCGGATCATATCATCACGGTGGAAGATCCTATCGAATTTTTTCATTCCCACAAAAAATGCATTGTAAATCAACGCGAAATTGGGACTGACACCACAAGCTTTGCTGAAGCTTTGCGGCGCGCACTTCGTGAGGATCCTGACGTCATTCTTGTCGGGGAAATGCGCGATCTTGAAACCATGGAAGCGGCCATTAACGCTTCTGAAACGGGCCACTTGGTGTTTGGCACACTTCATACCACTGGCGCGGCACGCACTGTGGACCGGATTGTCGGAGCGTTCCCAACTAACCAGCAAGAGCAGGTGCGCATGCAACTCGCAGGGAATCTTAAAGCGGTCATTTCTCAATTATTAATTCCGAAGAAAGACGGCAAGGGCCGTGTCGCGGCTTTTGAGATTATGGTTCAAACAGCGGCTATATCAGCTCGGATTCGTGATAATAAAACCTATGCCATTACTTCCGATATCCAAACGGGAAGCAAACATGGAATGATAAGCATGGACGCGCACCTTGTTCACTTACTCCGCAATGATCTGATTGATCTCAACGAAGTGATGTCGAAATGTCAGGACCCAGAAAACGTTCGGATTTTACTTAACGGATAACGTATGCTCGATACCCATAACGAAATTATTATCCAACTCTTGCAGGAGCGCAGTCTTGTCACTGAACTCCAATTGACGGACATTCAAGAAGAGCATCAGCGTTCAGGCAAATCGATTGCGCTCTTAGCTATTGAAATGGAGATCATTTCTGAGCCTAGTCTGTTCCACATTATTTCTGAACATCTGGGCTACGATTTCATGCTCGTGCCAGACGATATTTCCCCTGAGATCACTGAACAAATCGATGGCTCAACCGCCAAACTGAACGGCATTGTCCCTGTCCTGTGGGATGGTCACACTCTCACCGTCGCATTGGTGGATCCATTTTCTACCCAGATTCTTGACGACATTCATTTTACGACCGGAAAAATGCTTTCCATGGTTATCGCTCCTGCAACTCAGGTTGAGCGGGCTCTTGAAAAGTATTATGGAGAAGTGGCTGATACCATTGATTTTACCGGGTTGCCCATGGATGATGCCGAAATGGCAAGTTCTGGGTTCGAGGTCGGGAACACCATTGAAGACGCAAATGTTCCCTTGGTCATCAAATACGTGAACTTGGTTTTTTATAAAGCGGTTCAATCCCACGCGAGCGACATCCACTTTGAACCATTCGGTGATATGTTTCGTATTCGCTATCGCGTTGACGGTGGGCTGGTCGAAATGGCTCCGCCCCCGCGCCAGCTCGCAGGTCCTGTTATCGCCCGTATTAAAGTAATGGCGGGCCTCAATATCGCCGAACGCCGACTTCCCCAGGACGGTCGCATCCAACTTAATGTCGCCAGCCGGCAAGTCGACCTGCGTGTCAGTACGATGCCCACTCAATACGGCGAGAGCGTTGTGCTCCGCGTCCTAGACCGTTCCACCGTGCGCCTCGAACTCGAAACCTTAGGAATGCCAACCAACATTTATACCTACATCTGCGAAGCTATCCAAAAACCAAATGGCATTTTTATCGTCACAGGCCCCACAGGCTCAGGCAAAACCACAACTCTCTACGCCTGCCTCAACAAGATCAATACGATCGACGCTAAACTCCTGACCGTAGAAGATCCCGTCGAATATGAAATTGAGGGTATTCAACAAATTCCCGTAAACGAAGGTATTGGTCTCACGTTTGCCAAAGTCCTTCGGGCTTTCCTCCGCCAAGATCCTGATCGCATTATGGTCGGGGAAACGCGTGATTTAGAAACGGCTCAAATTGCGATCCAAGCTTCCTTGACGGGTCACCTTGTCTTTACAACGCTTCACACCAACGATGCTCCTGGGGCAGTGACCCGTCTCATCGATATGGGGGTCGAACCGTTTCTCATTTCCTCTACTCTCGAAGGTATTCTGGCGCAACGTCTGGTACGCACGATTTGTAAAAATTGTAAAACACCGTACGAACCCACGGAAGCTATCCTTTCTTCAATCGGCCTTTCGCCTCATGAAATTGGAGATAAAATGTTTTTTACGGGCACGGGCTGTTCTGAATGTAATCAAAGCGGTTATAAAGGCCGCAAAGGTATCTACGAACTCCTCGATATCACTGAACCCATTCGTGACCTCATCAATATGCGTTCGCCTTCCGTGGTCATTCGTCAAAAAGCCATCGAGCTTGGCATGACTACCCTCCGTGACGACGGCTTACGCTGTATTTTTGACGGCGATACGACTATTGAGGAAGTCGTTAAATACACATAGGCCCGCAAAGTTATTCTTATTGAACCAACTCACTTTCAAACACACACAAACACCCATTATGAAATACTTACCTCCCGTCGCAGGCGCTCTTTTAGGCTTCGTGTTCGTTTTCTTCGGCACGGCTTATTTTCTCAATATTCTTCCAGCTCCACCTAAACCACCGGAGGGTTCCGCCCCTGCGTTGTTCATGGGCGCGCTTTATCCCTCTGGCTATTTGAGTTTTGTAAAAGCTTTGGAAATTCTAGGCGGGCTCTTGGTGGCAATTCCTCGGACACGTAACTTCGGTTTGCTTATTCTCGGGCCAATCATTGTGAACATTCTGGCTTTCGCCATTTTCATTATGAAAGGTGATGGAATCTTCGCGCCACCGGTTGTTGCGGTTTCTGTACTCGCAGCTTATCTCCTGTTTGTTGAACGAAAAGCCTTCGCTCAACTCTGCCGGCCGGCCTCTCTCCGATAGACCTAGTGTAGACGGTCATAAATCTAGTAACTTATATGGAATCGGCTGCAAAGTTTGACCGTCTACATTGGGGTAACTCGGCAACTCTAAGATTGGGGAGGAATCCCTCTGGTATTCGTCTTGAGA
>JAWXCD010000086.1:0-5026 GCA_034440535.1 Verrucomicrobiota bacterium
CCCCAAAGGGGTTGCGTCTCAATTTGAATGAATAGGATGCCCGCGAATTCTCGCGACGAATACCAGAGGGATTCCACCCCAATCTTAGAGTTGCCGCGCCACCCCAAATGTAGACCGTCAAGCTTTGTAACTGGTTCCATGTAAGTTACTCGATTTATGACGACCTACATTAGGCGCCCTGTCCATCAAAGGAAATGGAATGATTTCAACCCGTCGTTTCTCTTATTAATTAAGAATAACAACCTCTTGTTTTCCTTTTAACAACCAGTAATCTTCCGCCACTATGTTTGGAGAAATTCGCAATAAGCAGGGAGAAAAACTCGATTACACCTTTCATCAAGGTAACCCAACATCCAAAGCCATCGTTGTCATTGGCCATGGGGTGACGGGGAATAAGGATAGACCTTTTGTTCTGGCGTTGGGTGAGGCCCTAGGAAATGCGGGGTTGAATGTCATTCGGTTTTCATTTTCTGGCAACGGCAGCTCTGAAGGTAAGTTCACGGACTCTACCATCTCAAAGGAAGTTGAAGACTTGGGATGCGTTATTGATGTTCTTAAGGATTTTAAGGTGGGTTATGTCGGGCATTCAATGGGGGGCGCTGTGGGAGTCATTCGTGCTTCAAAGGATGAAAGAATTAAAGTCCTTGTTTCACTTTCGGGCATGGTTGAAACGGAAGAGTTTTATAAGCGTGAATTTGGAATGGCTAAGCCCGATGAAGGTTTTATGTGGGATGAACCGACCTGTCCGCTCTCACAGGGGTATGTCGATGACATGATAAAAATTCATTCCGTTTTGGATCTCGGGGCAAAAATTAATGTGCCTTGGCTTCTGGTGCATGGAACTGAAGACGACGTTGTCCCTATCAAGGACACCCAAGAAATCGCTAAAAAAGCTTCGACGAACAAAAATCTCAAAGTCGTCGAGGTGTTAGGCTCGAACCACGTTTTCTCAAATGACCACACCCAACCGATGATAGATGCGGTTGTGCCATGGATGTTGACTCACCTTTAAGAGGTGGGTTTTTGCGAAGCAATGACACAGACCATTCTTTTCATCTGCACAGGTAATTATTACCGCAGCAGGTTTGCTGAGGCGGTATTTAATCACCATGCCAAACAGGACAACATTCCTTGGCGCGCTTTTTCGCGAGGTTTAGCTGCTGAATTGGTCATGGGCGATATCTCGCAGCACACCGCTAAAGCGTTGATCGAAATGAAAATTGATCGTTCGTGTACGGGGGCGTGGTGCACTTCACTCACCCGTCATGACCTCGAAGTAGCCACCCGGGTGGTGGCGTTACGCCGCGCTGAACATCATCCCATGATGCTGCTCCAATTTCGCGACTGGGCAGACAGGATCGAATATTTGGATGTCTCAGACATTGATGAGGTGTCACCCGTGGAAGCGTTGCCCCAAATTGAAAGATGGGTTTTGGCTTGTCTAAAAACACTGACCCAGAAAGCTGAAAATGAATAAAACGGGTGTGGAAAATCCTGCTGCCTTGGATTTAATGACCTTCGACCCACACACCGACTCGGTGGTTCTGGTGATGACCGAAATGCGTGAATGGGATGGATCCGATGAGCGCCTTTTTCAAGTGCAGGAGAAACTTAACGCGTATCTGTCATTCGCGTTGGATGGGGAGATGCTCGAAACTTACCCGGATGCCAAAGGAAAACGTATCGTGATCCAGTTGGGCTGCTCACATGAGCCCGATTTAAAATCGCTTTCTTTTTTAAAGACACTCAAGATGAATCTTGAGAAAGATCAGATTTTGTTCCGCGTTAAACTGCATCATGATGATGGCAATCTCAATTTGATTGGGTAATTCCTTACTGCACTCGAATGGTCTTACTGCCAAGTGATAGCTGAAATTTGCACTTTTTTCCTGAACCAATAATCGAATCTTACTGCGAGTAAAAGAAGGTTAAATAACGACAGCATTAAGATTGGGCGCCAACGCAGGGCTTTTCCTGAATGCGTACGGAGTGGGCATATGAGGAGTAACAATCCACTCATGATAAGGACCGCCACGTATTTTTGTGCCGGGACATCTTGCGTGAACCATCGGCAATAAGCCATTTCGTACCCGCCATTCATATACCAGCTCACGGATTCAAGGTTCAAATCGGTGATCATCATAAGGAGTGCGGCTGCGGCTATGGTGAGGTAATGATTAAATGAGCGAGTCAGTGATTGAGCAGTGTAAAAGGAGCAGCAGAGCAGAACGAACCAGATGAGAGGGAAGGTCCATGGAACGCCAAGCCACCAGCGAGTGGACAGGAGAAAATGGCCGCCACGATGGGTGTAATTAAATGGACCATAGATGAGGTAGGTGTTATGGGCCACAAGTTCGATGATCAAGGTCAAGCTGATGATCAGGCCACATGTTATGCGCGCCCGGTTCAAGCCTTCACCGGAAACGAGATATAAATAAGTAAAGAGCGTGCCTATCACAACCCCCGCCTGAAGAAAGATATGCCCGTGATTGAGCGGCAGTCCTAAAGCCTCAGCCAGAATAAACAGGCCAATAAAAATAAAAAACGCCCCCCACAACCACTTTTCAATATTAAGAATTTCCCAGCGCTTTGTTTTCATTGAAGACCTCACACTAGGAGTTCTCGATTAAGAATTCAAGAACCGGAATTGCTCTTCAGTTTTCATTTTCCTAGCTTTCCAAAAATCTGCGTAAATCTTTATCAATCTGCGGTTCCATTCGTTTGCTTTGCGTCTTTGGCGCTCTTTGGCTACAAATCCTTGATTATTGCATATTTGTGCCAGTGCTCTAAAAAAATCAGGTGCACCCCTTTATCCATAAACCCATTGCCACGCTTTTGGACGGCGCAACGTTTCGACTACTCAATTTCTGGCACTTCCGCCATGGGGTCCATGCCAGTTCTCCTGAAGCCCTTGAAAAGTACGCCTCTCAGTGGTCTGGGAAATCGTTTGAATTTTTTGAACTCAAAGCTCAGTCGGACATTCCTTTAGAGGAGCGACCATCTCCAGAGCCCAAGCGAGTTAACTATGAATCGCCCGTACCCTGCGACATCCCCTGCAACAATTATGGGTACATCGACGTGTTTCAAGCCCATCCGTGGAACTCCGTACCATGTGTGATCCTTTCACACGGGTTTATGTCTGCAAGTGATACTGGATACCGAATGTGGTGTCGGCTTCTGAACAAAAACGGAATGAATGCGGTCTTTTTTCATTTGCCGTATCATTACGCGCGCCGTCCAAAAGGGTATGTTAGTGGCGAATTGGCCGTGAGCGCTGACCTTATCCGGGTGGCTGAGGGTATACGTCAGTCCGTGGTGGAACTCAGATACATTATTCGCTCGTTAAATACGCAAGGTTGTCCGCGAGTAGGATTGTTTGGAATGAGTTATGGCGGATGGGTCTCAGCGTTGACCGCGGGTTTGGAAGGAGCCGTTAAAATGGGAGTCCTGATCGAGCCTATTCTCGATATAGAACATGTGATGTGGGATTGCCCAGCGACAAGGACAATGCGTCGCCAACTCTCATCAAGAGGGGTGAGTAAAGAACTGGTACATTCCATGTTTCATTTAGTAAGCCCCTTCCAACGCAAACCCGCGAGTGTAGATGCGCAAATACTCATGCTTGCTGGCGAATACGACCGCATCGCCCCCGCCGCAGCAATCAAACGATTGAGTCAAGAATGGGGCGGGCATTATCGCGAGTACAGGCAGGGTCACGTAGGATACAAACTCCAACATGCAGGTTGGCGCGATATGCAGGAGTTGCTGCTCCCCACCTTTTTAGCAGGGGAAAACACGCATGTGTAAGGATTCGTTCGTTGCTCAGTAAACAAAACATCGAATGCACACAATAAAATCATTTTTTAATTGTGCGCCGATACATCTTCATGGACTCAAAAGTGGAAACCTTAACGCAAACAAGGTGACCGTTTCCATCGCTAGGTTGGATCAAGTGCATTCATTGGTAGCGGGGAACAAGTTTTTCAAACTCAAATACAATTTCCTCGAAGCCGCTCAGCAAGAGAAGAAGACATTAGTGACCATGGGCGGACGCTATAGTAATCATTTGCTTGCAGTGGCTCGGGCAGGGAAAGCCTGTGGGTTTCAAACGATTGGGATTGTACGAGGGGATGACCCTGTGCCCTTGAATGCTGTTTTAAAGGAAGCTGAATCTGAAGGAATGCGACTTGTATTTGTCACCCGTGAGGATTACAGAACAAAACAAGCGGAAAGGTTTCTCGGCAAAAGTGGAGCGACAAGTGATGAGGCCTTTTTTATTCCTGAAGGCGGGACGAATCAATGCGCCGTCAAAGGCGTGGCCGAAATGGCCGCCGGATTGAGTGAGGACTATGACGTTTATTGCTGCCCCTGCGGCACAGCTGGAACCGTTGCCGGGCTTGCCGAAGGGCTTCCGTTGAACGTGAAGGTTCTAGGATTTTCAGTATTGAAAGATCAAGGGAGCCTCAAAGAAAAAGCTGCCCAACTTGTTGTGAATTCAGAAAAATTAGACCGCGTGACCATCATTGACCGGTTCTGCTTTGGAGGATACGGGAAAACACCGCCCGACCTCCTTCAATTTTGCCAACGATTTCAGGATCTAGAGGGAATCTGGCTCGACCCCATTTATACAGGCAAAATGATGCAGGGGTTGTGTATCTTAATCTCCGAAGGATATTTCGAGGCCGGCACCCGCATCCTTGCGCTGAACACCGCAGGATTCTCCAGTTCCGTGAGTCCCCAACCTTAAGAACTTACCCAGGGTTTTTCGTGCCCGAGCAACCCTGGGCTGTGAGACGAAAATACCTTTTGGATTTTTTTCAGAGCCCAGGTTCTGCGAAGGAATCCCATTAGGATTCGACACGGAACCTCGCGGGCATCCTATGCATTTAAAATGAGACGCAACCCCTTTGGGGTTGACCGGTTTTTTCACTTTAACCCAGGGTAGCTTTGCAACACTGGGCTGTGTGACGGAATCCCTTTGGGATTCGTTCGCGAGTTCGCGAACAGCCGCAACGTGGTTGCGCAC
>JAWXCD010000087.1:0-15014 GCA_034440535.1 Verrucomicrobiota bacterium
AGTCTGGGTACGATGACAAATGCGGGGTCAATGGGCACGTTCAAATTATTTCGAAATGGTAATGCGCGCCGCTGCACCTTCGTTTGTCATGACCCTGACAAGCCCATCGACCAGTTTGACTTTTACATGCTTCCGCCCATTCCATCTTCACCGTTGGTTCTCATATTTTAAATATGTAGGCCGTTCGCGACTCTCGCGAACGAATCCCAAAGGGATTCCGCCATACAGCCCAGGGTTGCAAAGCTACCCTGGGTATATGCGGTAAAAACCGCACAACCCCAAAAGGGGTTGCGTCCCCATGAAGCCGGAGGCTTCCCAGCATGTAGCCGGTGGTTGAGCAAGGTACGAGTGACACCACCGGACCACCACCCACGACGAACGCATCCCGGAGGGATGCCAGCAACTTCGTGCATTCTGTCACAGAAAGCTCACCCCCAAAGGAGTTGCGTATCAATTTAAATGGTCGCTTACCCGAGAGTTCTGGCGACGAATCTTAGAGGTGTGGACCTAAATTTATGAGGGGCTACACGAGTTGATTGATCTGGCTTGCCGCATACGCTGCCCCAAATCCGTTGTCTATGTTGACGACGGTCACGCCGCTCGCACATGAGTTAAGCATTCCAAGCAGTGCCGACACGCCGCCAAAACTCGCCCCGTACCCCACGCTGGTCGGTACTGCAATGACGGGTTTGCTCACTAGCCCCCCTACGACACTCGGCAGCGCTCCTTCCATCCCGGCCACCACAACGATCACGCGCGCCGCCTCTAACGTTTCCCTCTGTGCCAAAACCCGATGCAACCCCGCAACCCCTACGTCATAAACGCGGTCAACCCGGTTTCCCATAATACTCGCGGTCACGTACGCCTCCTCAGCCACGGGTAAATCAGATGTCCCTGCGCACAGGATAAGAATCCGTCCTTTGGTGGGTTTCACTTTCCGTCGATCAACAGTAATGCACCTGGCTATTTCATGATGCTCAGCGTCTGGAAAAACTTTCTTCAATGCTTTAAAAGTCTCGTTCGTAGTACGAGTTATCAGCACGCATTGGGAAGCAGCAACGAGCGATTTCGCAATCTCCACAACCTGCTTTGGGGTCTTGCCCTGCCCAAATACAACTTCAGGGAACCCCTTGCGCGCGTGCCGACCAAGGTCCACCTTTGCAAATCCCAAGTCCTTAAACGAATAAATATTGTCCACGCCCACGATTAGAATGCATAAACCAAAACCAATAAAGAATAAAAGCCGTGGACCTCTCAGAGCTACAACCCCTCCCGCTACAACCCCACCAATTCTTTCCACACAACGCCAACAGCGATCTGCGCGCCATTTTTCAATAGTTTAGTCTTGCTTTGTATTTCTCGTGAATCGTTAGCTTATCACGTTCGAAACTTCGGGAGTGTGTACCCACGGTACTCTACTAAAAACCTGCCCGGAGACTCATTTATGTGTGCCATCGACGAGGCAGCATCTGCCCAAAAGTAGAACTCCGATATATTCAGGTTCCCAGATTTTTTAGAATAACGCCGAATCCAGTCCACCTAGGCATTCTCTTTTCAGATGGAACAATGCCCCTCCCGTATTGCTTTCCCTTACCCGATCAAGGAATCTTGGCTCACTTTACATCACTTCTGCTTTTGCCAGCCATGAAAATCTTGTGTTTTAGACATAACAACTTGATGTTGGGTGTCATGCGCTACCTTCTTCTATTTTGGTTGCTTTGTTTGTGCTCGTGCGATGACCGCATCGGCCGAGAGCGGGAGGCTAGCTTACAGCCGGTCATCCGATACTTTTGACGCCTTCATCAAAGAGCATCACCGGCTTCCCACACAGGACGAGTTTCGAGTAGACACAGAAAAGATGGCCTGGATGTTGGTTCTCAAAGATCACACGAACAAGTATGCCGCTAGCAAGGGTGCAAAGTCCGAGACTGATTACATGGTAGGCTGTTGGCGTGCCGATTGGTATCACTACTACAAGTCATGGGACAAATTATTCCTCAGCGGTTCGGACGAGAAGTTCTGACGCCTAACTTTTAAAGGAATGTAGAGAACAGGGGATGCAAGAGCATCCTCCGTTCTTTGCATTTAGTGTTGAACAACGCCGGGGGGAAGATGTCGACGTTACGTTCGGGCCGAGTCCCAATACCTCTTTGCGGAAAGTATTTTATTTACTGCTCTTACTTCAATCGGGAGCGACATTTTCTGTGGATGGGGACGCCACGAGTCAGGACGCTTTGACATTTTCGATGGGGGATTCCCCGTTTTCCTTGCTGTAAGACTTATCAAATGTCTCTTTTCCATCCATTTTCGTGTCACGAGACAAGACGGGTCCGTGAGTGTGAGGTCACACTTGGCTCAGTCTTGCTGAAAGTTTTGGTTCACACGAAGGCACGAAGCCACGAAGGTTGAGGGGAAAAGCGAACCCCAGATTTAAGGAAAGCGCAGGAAAATAGAATCTGCGAGGACAGATAAGGTCGTACGGGCTACTCGCCCGAAAAAGAGGACAGAAAGGGCTCTTGGTTCACGCGGAGGCCCGGAGACGCAGAGAGAAAATCACGGAATTCAGAGCGGATGGACAACCTAATTCCACGCCCGATTTCCATGTAAATCTTCATTACTGCACCAACGATGACTCCGATGATGTCATCCTGTACTCTTCCTCCGCGCCCTCCGTGCCTCCGCGTGAAATTATCTTTTCCCCTGCCCCCCTTTTGCTCCTTTTCGCGGCTAATTTCTGAGTTCCCTTCTCCCCTACCTTCGTGGCTTCGTGTGAGATTTCCTTTTTTTCGATTCCGAAGGGACAGACAAATTATTCGACTTTAATGATCGAATTTCGATCATAGGGTTCATAGATCGTACAAAAACGAGAAACGTAGAAAATGGCTTTTAAATAACTAATAATTTGTCCGTACCTTCAGAATGAAAGAGCATACGTTCGGAGGCGATCTGTGGGCACTCCAGGCGAAGGACCTTCCCCAGACGCAGACGGGATTAGAATGCATAATCCAAAAAGTGATAAAGAATAAAAGCCGTGGCGCTCTAATGGCCACTAACCTCTAAGTACCTTGGTCCAAATTTTCCCTAGAGCAAAGGGCGGATAACAAGCCACTGAGGAGGAAAATTAGGGCACCGATGGCGACGTGGGCCGTGGCGACATCAGCGGCTTTTTGGGTCAAGATGGTAGCGATGCCCAAGGCGACCTGTATAAAGATCAGCCCGGCCATAATGAGTACAAACCACTTAACAAGGCGCTCGGTAAAATAGTGCCTTCGGAATATCAGGTATACAGCAACCACGACTAATCCGTAGGCCACGAGGCGGTGGACAAATTGAATCATAATGTATGTTGGGGTTGTTTCTTCCAAATCATCATCGACTCGCTGGGCATTGATTTTTTCCATCGATGAGGGGCTCACATCAGGCAGGACCTTCCCGTAGACAGTGGGGAAGTCAGTAATGGATAACCCTGCATGTTCGTGCCGCATGGTAGCCCCGAGGGCCAGTTGGAAAAATATAACAATGGTTAACGTCTTAAAAAAGGGGCCAAAATCCCCGCCGGTTGTCACGGATTTCGAGCGATCACGACTCCGCCAATAGGGCGACAGGACAAGGGTTAAAAAACCCAATAACACCAGATAAACTTGCGCGAGGCACCCGTGAAAAATTCCCAATTCATCTTTCAACATGGTGACCCGACTGCCTCCGAGTAATCCCTGAAGAATAACGAGCACCAGCAGGATCAGACTGAGTTGTTTGACCCATTTCCGGCTTTCATGAATGAGCAATAGAATCCAGAGGCTGAGCATAAAAAACCCTGCAAACGTAGCAACCAACCGGTGCGTGTGCTCAAAAAAAGCACCGCCTATCCAGTACTCCCAAGGCAAAAGGAACATGTGGTATCCGTAGGATGTTGGCCAATCAGGAACCGAAAGCCCCGCCCCCATACTGGTGACGACTCCCCCGACCCAGACAAGGAACCAAGTCCACAGCGTCGTAAAAAATGCATAATAATAAATGCGCTTTTGAATGTTATTTTCCCACTTCATATAAAAGTAAAAACCACGCAAACGCTCACTAGAGCGGCCCGTGGTTGAAATTCAATACCCCAAAAAATTAGTGTGCGGCAGCGGGCGTTGCCGGAGCTGTTGTTGAAGCAGCTCCCTTGCTTTTAGCGGTTTTACGGGATACAGCGAAATCAAGTGTCTTTGCTTCGCCGTCTTTGACGGAAATTTTTTGGGTCGAGGTGCCACACTTGTTGTGCCAGACTTCCACTTCATATTCACCGGCGGGAAGGCCATCAAAACTGTAGGTACCCTCCTCATCGGTGGTCGCAAAGAAGGGGTGCTCAACAACGCCTACATATCCAAACATCCAAGGATGCACGTCACATTTAAACTTAACCATGACTTCCTGTTTATCGAAGGTCACGTCGTTTTCCATTCCTTTTTGGGGTTGGCCAATGTTGAACTTCTTATTATTCACAGCCGCGCAATTGACGTTGTGCATTGTAGGATCACTGTTTTTCACTTTCAAAATCTGACCTGTCTGAACGCCCATAACGTAAGGCACATAGAGACAATTGACCTGATCCATAATCACCGGTTCTTTTGGGGCGGGGTATTTTTTAGTTAACCCTGATTTTATATAAACAAAAGCATTGGCCAGCTCATTATTTGGGCCCAACACGTAATGCCGGGTGAGTACGGTGCCTTTGTGGCTCGCTGCGCAAACTTGGTCGGCCCCCATACGAATGGGTTTTTCCTTTTTAGCTTTGCCTTCGAGCTTAATGGTTCCGGAGATGCTAGCGGTATCTTCAGCAAGCACTCCTAAGTTTAATCCGGCAGTTAATAAAAGGCTCGTAAATAACAGTTTGAGTTTCATCAGTTGGAATAAGTTGGTGAATTTTTATTGCTAAAAAGACAAGCTACAATAGGTTTTGCATCTAGTTTGTCAAGCGACCCAAAAGTGAGAAAACCCTGACCCAGACAGATTTCCCCCATGAACAACCCAAAGAAAGCTGTCCTCCTCATCAATTTAGGAACCCCGGACTCCCCTGAAGTGCCTGCTGTCCGTAGGTATTTGCGCCAGTTCCTGTCCGATCCCCGAGTGTTGGATAGTCATCCTTTAATCCGGGCCCTTGTTTTAAACCTGTTTATCCTCCCTTTCCGCCCGCAAAAATCTGCTGTCGCTTATCGGCAAATCTGGACATCGCGCGGTTCCCCGCTCCTCTTCCACACATCGGACCTTACCGAAAAAGTGCGCGAACAGATGGGGCCGAATTGCACGGTCGATTTCGCAATGCGCTATGGGAACCCCTCAATCCCCTCGCGTCTTGAGGCTTTATGTCGCTCAGGCCACACTGAAATCGTCATCTTTCCGTTGTACCCGCAGTACGCGTCCTCGTCCACGGGTTCGAGTCTTGAAGTTGTGCACCGATTCTTTGAGGATCGATGGAATGTTCCGGCGATCAAGGTTGTGCCCCCGTTTTATAGTGATCCCGGATACATCAGTGCGTTTGCCAATAATGCGCTGCCTCTGATTGAAAAGGAAAAACCCGAACATTTCCTTTTTAGTTATCATGGTCTTCCCGAACGCCACATCACGAAGAGCGAATGTGAACAGGGATTTTGTCTTAAACAAAACGACTCGTGCTGCTCACGCATTTCCAGTTCAAATGCCTTTTGCTATAAAGCCCAATGCTACGAGACGACACGTTTAATTACCACTCAACTTGGACTATCTGAAGGATCGTTTACCACCAGCTTTCAATCGCGACTCGGGCGCACGCCATGGATCAAACCTTACACTGATGAAATGTTGGTGGGCCTTGCAAAAAAAGGTGTCAAAAAACTGTTGGTCCTCAGTCCCGCTTTCACAGCCGACTGCCTCGAAACCCTCGAAGAACTTCAACTCAGGGCTAAAGAAGATTTTATCAAAGCGGGTGGAGATTGGCTCGGTCTCGTCCCCTCTCTCAACTCCTCTGAGGCTTGGGTTGATTCGGTGGTCCGCTTAGCCAATGGAGCATGATCCCAATCATGGTTTAAGAAACCAAGGTGGACAGACTCACCTTGCTAAATACTCTCAGGCTCGGGCGTTAATACTTTAACCTTTAAGTACCGCCTTATCAATCCGTGTCGCGGGCTAAAAACCCAAGCAAGCGCAAAGAGTATGGAAGCCGAAACCACCATCGCCCCCGCTGTCGCACTATTGGACCACCAGCGTGCAAGATGAATGCCCATGAGCGCTGACAATGCGCTGTGGATAACAGTGATCACCATCATGGTCGGCAATCGGTCGGTCAATAAATAGGCCGTGGCCCCCGGAATAATCAGCATGGCTATCACCAAAATGGCCCCGACCGATTCAAAGGCACTCACGACAACGATCGATAAAGTAGCCATCAATGCGTAATGCACAACGGTGGAATTAACCCCAAGCGATAACGCTAATCCTTTATCAAATGAACTCACGAGCAACTCCTTATAAAAGAGGACGATCAGAATGACCGTGCCCAAAAGCACTCCAGCCATCCGGACGACAGCAGCAGGCCCGATGACCGTCGATCCGATCAGCACGGGAAGGTCGCTGGCCACATATTCTATTTCCCCGTACAAAACACATTCTTGGTCAAGGTCCACCTTTGATGCGAAAACACTGATCAGGATCACTCCTATCGCAAACAAACTGGAAAACGCGATCCCAATTGCAGCGTCCTGTTTGACTCGGCTTTTGCTGTGGATCACCTCGATTAAAAGGGTCGTCACGATCCCCGCAAGCATAGCTCCTAAAAACATGGTCCACGTTTGCCGACTATGCGACAAAAGAAACGCCACCGCTAAACCTGGCAACACACTGTGGCTGATTGCATCCCCTACCAACGCCATACGACGAAGGATGAGATAATTTCCAACTAACCCACACGCGGAGGCCACAAAAAAACCCATCAGATAAATCCAAATGGTATTGGAAAATTCCGTCGTCCAAGGTTCGATAAATACATATTGAACGTCCATTAAACCTGTCCTCCGTATCCTGAAGTTAATGTCCCCGGTTTTTGGTGACGACCACGCTGTTCGATATCCTCACGTGTCGGGATATGTTTGCCATGAGGATCTAAATTGGCGTAGTCGAGCCGCTTTTGTAATTCCATCACCGTTTCCTCGCCGAGAACGTGTTCGATTATTTCTGCATCATCGTGCACATGATCCGCCGCGATGCTCGCCTCGTTAGTCAGGTACAACTCCCACAGGCGATGATTCCTGACAATGGTAGCAGCGCGTTGCCAACCATCGGGTGTAAAGATGGTTATGTTGCCGTCCTCGTGCCGAGTAATCAATGAATGCGAGTTGAGTTCACGTAGTGTTCCTTCTACATCCTCTACGGTTTCTCGGCGTTGCTCAGCTAACTCCCGTGTGGAAACTCCTTCCGCATCAAAACCCCGCTGTTCGAGCACGTGGTAAATGGATTTAAGCATGTTTTCACGGATCGTCCGTTTCCTTCGGTTTAACGTCCTCCACCAACGCAAGATGACGCCATGCTTGGGTGCAAAAAGAAACGCGCCCACGAAAAACAAACTCGCGGCAAGAACAATGAAAGGGCCCGTAGGTAAGTTGTTTCCGAGAAAGGAAAAGAAGGCTCCGGCAATCCCGCTCACCATTCCCACGACAATCGCAATGCCGATCATCCTCGACAACCTTTCTGTCAAAAGATAGGCCGTGGCCGCGGGGGTTATGAGCATGGCCGAAACAAGGACAACGCCCACCGCCTTGAGCGAAATAACGACTGCAAAGGAAAGGAGAAGCATCAACATATGATGCAATAAATCGACGTTCAAACCTAATGAGCGTGCAAATGCGGTGTCAAAAGAGAGAGCGAGTAGTTCCTTGTAAAACAAATAGACCATTACGAGACATATGACACACACCACGGCCATCAGGATTAAGTCCTCGCGTCCCATGGCGGCTGCTTGCCCGAATAAAAATTTGTCTATTCCACTTTTATTACCTGTCGGCAGATGCTGAATGTAAGTGAGGAGACATATCCCAACGGCATAAAAAGAAGCGAGCACTATCCCTAACGCCGTATCTTCTTTGAGACGTGTTGTCCGTTTGATCGCGCTCACGGTCGCTGTTCCGATCAATCCTGCGATTGTGGCGCCCACAAAAATATAAAGGGGATTCTTTTCCATGGTCCAAAGAAAGCCCAAAGCCACTCCAGGCAATACGGCGTGTGAGAGTGCGTCACCCATCAATGCCATCTTTCGGACAACTATAAAACTTCCCAGCATTCCACAGCAAGTTCCGAGCAGAATACACCCGGCTATCGTGTACCGCACTGAGGGATCTTGCAGGGTGAAAAATCGGTACACTTGGTCACCGATGTTAGTTTCAGATATTTCTCCAATGCGTGCCGCCATGGCGGATGGGCACGAGAAAACAAAAAGGATAACCGCTGCAATCACACAGACATAAAGGGTCCGGGGTATGTGTCGTCCAGACCACGGCGGGTGGATGGGAAGAAAGTTCATACTATGGATTACCGTTGCTGCTTAATTTTTTCGGCGACGTCAGCCAAAATGGTTAATCGTCCTCCGTAAGTTTTTTGAAGAAGTTCGGCGTTAAACACTTGCTCGGTAGGACCGAATGCGACCACACGCATGTTTAAGAGGAGCAACATATCAAAATACCCGGGGGCTGTGGAAAGATCGTGATGCACCACCAGCAACGTTTTTCCTCTATTCTTAAGCTCTTGGAGGAGTGTCACGATTGCGGACTCTGTCGCTGCGTCAACCCCGGCAAAAGGTTCGTCCATCAAGTAGATGTCGCTTTCTTGGGCTAAAGCTCGGGCTAGAAAAACACGCTGTTGCTGGCCCCCGCTCAGGTTTGCAATTTGTCGATTCGCAAAGGGAAGCATCTTCACTTTATCCAGACATTCTCGCGCAATTTCGCGATCGCTTTTCTTAGGTCGCTTAAACAAACCCAAACGTCCATACCTACCCATCAACACCACGTCCATAACGGTGACCGGAAAATCCCAATCAACCGATTCGCGCTGGGGCACATAGCCCACGCGCGTTCGATTTTCAGAATAGGGTTTCCCAAATATTTTGACCCATCCGCTACTCAAAGGGATATGTCCCATAATGGCCTTGATCAAGGTAGATTTACCTGCGCCATTGGGTCCAATAATCCCCACAAGTTTACCTTCGGGCACGGCTAGGTCTACACCCCAGATCACCGGCTTTTTATCATACGACACGGTTAGGTCGTGAATTTCAAGAGGTGTAGCCATGGATAAACTTTGTGTGGTCATACTTTTACTTCAGAGCTTCAACAATGGTCGTGAGATTATGCCGCACCATGCCATCGTAAGTCCCCAAGTCGTAGCCATTTTCAATTTGCCCCGGGGTCCCCATGGCATCGGAGAAAAGTTCCCCCCCAATTTTGACGCCGGAGTCTTGGCTGATCCGTTGAATAGCCCCCGGGGGTACGCTGGACTCCACAAAAATAGCTTTAATTTTTTTGTTCTTAATGAAATCAACTAACTTAGTCATGTCGGCCAAACCCGCTTCTGAGACGGTACTAATACCCTGCAAACCTACGACCTGAAAACCGTAAGCGCGCCCGAAATAATTATACGCGTCGTGACTCGTGACAAGAATGCGTTTTTCCGGCGGAAGTTCGTTTGCTTTTTTGAGGGCCCACTCGTGTAACTGCATGAGCTGCTTTTTGTGGTCGGCTCCTCTTTGTTTAAAAGCGGCAGCGCGGGTTGGGTCCACCTTGGAAAGGCCTTCAACAATTTTGTCCGTGCACTGCGCCCAGAGTTGAACGTCAAACCAAACATGCGGATCAAAATGCCCTTCGAACTGTTCGGGCTTGAGGAGTGTGTTTTCGGGTATCCCACTTGTGACTGGTATGATGGTTTTTGATTTTGCCATTCTCTCAAGGACACTTTGCATTTTTCCTTCAAGCATCATACCATTATAAAAAACCACGTCCGATTGTTGGAGCTTAGAGGAATCACTCGCCTTGGCTTTGTACAGGTGCGGGTCGACGCCGGGTCCCATAAGGCTTTCAACAACGACATCGTCGCCGCCTATATTTTTAACGAGATCGCCCACCATACCCGTGGTCGTAGTGACCTTGAGTATGCGCCCTGCGGTTTTTGTGGGACGCTCGGCTTGGGAACAGGATAATGAGGAAACGACAAGGCAAGATAACAGGAGATAAAAGTAAGGCTTCATGGGCGTCAACTTAACCGAGACTAATGAGAGTAGCAATGACAAAGATTATTAGCCTAGGCTAAAACTAGGGACTATCCTTCAAAAGTTCTGTCCTGATTTTTTCTAGGTTTGTTTCTACCTCGACAGCTTTTTTTCCCAATTGTTTTCGTTTCGTTTCCTGGATTTGGGTGAGCACTGTTTTTCCTTCCCCGGAGTTGACCGATTGGAGTGCCAACAAAACTGCGGCGTATGACCCTTCTTCCCCGCCCTTTTGTTTTGAGATGTATTCTCCATATTGAGCCCATGCCATAGCCCTCTGCTCGGGCAATTTATTTTGTTCAGCAATATTTATCGCTTCTTTAAAGAGTGACGGCGTCAACCCGGCCGATCCGGTATTCTGCGCAATTTTAGCAAAAAACAGGACTGCCTCCACATACACAACTGGTTCTTGGTCTTTCTTAGCCTGAGTGATGACTGTATTTATTGTGTGGGAAGATTTGGCCCATTCCTTCTGTTCGGTAAAGGCCCGAGTCAAATTCATCATCACATGATACCAAATGGAATGATCCGTTATGCGATCTTCCTCAAGAAGTTTTTCATAGAGAGATTGAGCAACAAAATATTGTTTAAGCTCCATAAAGACATCCGCTAACTTAATTCTAGCCTGAATATTTTCCGGAGTGCGTTTCACCACTTCCTGCAACCTGTCCCGCGCCACGGTGAGATCTCCAGCCGCAGCAGCGGCAAAACCTGCACCTATGTACGATATCACTGAGTCCGGGTTCCTTTTTAAAACGGATTCATAATAAGCCAGTGCTTCCTTGGGTTTACCTTGGAGAATAAGGAGCTCTCCATACATCCCTTGGGCTGTGGCATTTTCCGGATTCAGTTTTAATGTCATCCGACATTCTTCAATGGCTGTTTGATAATCCTGTTGATTGGATGCCAAAATTGCTTTTTGGAGGTGTATCCGTGAATCGTTATTATTGAGAATCGCGCCCAACTCCAACTTTGCAAGAGTCGGCGCACCGTAACTGATCGAATACTGAATGGCATCCACGACGACCACAGCAATAAGGAAAGCCGAGACCACGAGCAGGGTCAGCTTGGGTATTTTGTTAAATAACGGTTCGCTCGTCCCCTGTTTCGGCGTGATTGTGGTTTCATTGACCAAGAGGTCAGCATTCCGTTTATCCCGAAGTTTCCAAACAAGTCCATCGACAATAAAATGATGAATATTCACCAACGAAAGCATGATCATGTAACTTTTAACTAAATCGTATTGAAAGGCTTTGCTCATCAGCCAAGGCAGTGGAAGGAACAAGACGGTGCCTCCTAAAAACATCAGCTTAAAATACCGAGCGGGTTGCCATGTTTCACCACGGCTCACGCTGTCTTTACGATCAAAATAACTTGTGATCCACAAATACTGGGTGCAATGCATAAACGCGAGCACGCCCCCACTGTAGCTCGCTGGGGGCAATCCTACCCCGCTAAATATCTGATACGCAACAGGCCCCGCAAACCATAAGGATTGGCTGAGAATCAGGGTTATGGCGGGTAGAAGCAGGGTCATTTTTGTTTGTGCGAACCCTTTCCAAACGGAGTAGACTGAAAGGGTCGCAAAAATGCACAGCCCCAACACCTGAAAAAAGAAGGCAAGGTCTGGCGAGACTCCCAACGATAACACGTACGGATCAGTCTGTGCAGCTGAGTGCATGGAGAAAAACCACGCCATATATGATGCCGCAAAGGCCACTTGCATCATTTGTCGTTCGCGGGGGGGCGGCGCATAACCGGCTCTTTTGAAAAACATGAGCGTCAGCCCAAAATTCTGCGAGGTGTAATGCCAAGGACTCCAAGTTAAAAACAAGGTGTAACAGATCAAAAACACCTTATGATTCAAATGAGCGGCCACTGCTAAAATCAATACGGCCACGGGCAAGAGAATGTTCCACCACCAAAAACCCTTCAGATCTTCACGTCGCGCATACGCACGATGCAGGGTCGCCATATAATGCGGGTTATTGGTGAAATACCCGATCGTATAAAATAAAAGCGTGACTCCCGCAAATTGAATATTGTTGGCCGCAATTATCACGAGGAACAATGGTATCGTCCAGCCCCCACAGCCAACGAGTATATCCACCCAACCGTTAAACAGCCAGACTTGGCCGATTCCAGCCTTGATCTTGTTTTTATCCCCGGAGTTTGTCACTTCGGTTTCGTTCATGGGCAGGACGTTAGCTGATAATCACAATTTTGACTAACTTAACTTAAATCGTTCTGCGACATTTACCCACGTTGAATCCCAAATAAAAAGCCCGCTAATAGCCTTCATTGATGCGGAACTAAGCCTTGCCGTAATCCGAGTTTCATTTTAATTTTTACGGAATTATGAATCTTGGACAATACTTCGTCGTTGGTCTTCCCACTGCTGAATTAAACCTCGCCACGCGCACTTACCTGCGCGCCATCCGCCCTGCGGGTGTCATCCTCTTTGCCCGCAATGTAACCAGCCCAGCGGCTGTCGCTGCGCTCAACTCAGAAATCCGCGATCTTTTAGGTGATGACGTTCTCATCTGCCTCGACCACGAAGGCGGTAGAGTCAACCGGATTAAAGAATTTCTAGGCATGATTCCCTCAGCACAGCAATTGGGGACAGTCGGAGATGTGCGCAACGCACGTAAACACGGGGTTCTCGCTGGTAAAGTGATGCGGCTACTGGGCTTTAATTGGGACCTTTGTCCGGTGCTTGACCTCGGGCTTGCGCGGCATATCGACAACTCAGTTTCTGATCGCACATGGTCGGATAAACCAGATGCCGTCGTTAACTTTGCTGGGGCGTTTGCTGAAGGTCTCCTGAGCGAAGGTGTACTTCCCTGCGGTAAACATTTTCCTGGGTACGGTTCGGCTAATAAAGATCCACACTTTGCTCTGCCTCTCATTGATCGTTCAAAAGAGGAACTCATGAATGTGGACTTGGTTCCTTACGCAAAGTTGTTTAAAAAACGCGGTTTAATTCCGAGCATCATGATCGGTCACGGCCATTTCCCTGCCTTTCATAAAGACCCTGTTCCGGGATCAGTTTCAAAAATTATTATCGGCGATCTTCTGCGCAAAAAATTGAAATACGACGGCGCTGTTGTCACTGATGACCTTGAAATGGGCGCCATTACCAACGTCATGACTGTCGAAGAGTCCGCAGTAAAGACTCTCCAAGCCGGGACTGACCTTGTTTTGATTTGCCACACACCGGACGTCATGCTCCAAGCTTTTGAAGCCGTTGAAAAAGCGGTTAAAGACAAACGGATTAAACCTGAAGTGCTGAAGCTCGCGGCAAAGCGTGTGGCTAAATTTAAGAGTCTTGTTCCTAAAGCCCGACCCTACTCGGAAAGTGCTTGGAATAAAATTAAAGCTGACACAGCGAAGTTCACCCTGGAAGTCGTGGCTAAACTCCCCGAAGCCGAGCGAAAGCTTAACATGAAGCTCGGAGACGTCGGCGAAGCCTATAAATCCTAAAAGATTCGCAAACCACTGAACCACTTGGATCGGATACGAGACAGGTTTCTCGGGAGTCAGTGTTTCAATGCTCATCTTTTGCCCTTAAGACAATGGTTTGTGAGAGGGCGTAATCGATTAACTTCAATTATAAAGGGACGCGATCACTCTGCCCATTCGCTGAGATCGGACAACGACCATTGGCCGTCCGTTTTCTCGTAGATCAATATTTCACCTTTATGAAGGTCGGTCGCAGAATTAATCGCCAAAATGCCGGGTTTAATTTCTTTAACACCACGAATGGAACGCGTGCCGTACACGGGATGTTCGCGAACGAGATCAATGACGTCGACAATCGATTCATCTATGGTGTCACTAAATATAGGGATCACCTCAAGATCATCGATCATCGTCGGTTTAGTTTTCCAACCTGAATGCTCTTTTTTCGGGATTTGAATAAATCGGCGTAGAGGTTCTGACTTAAGAGTCCACTCCCCACTTCCAAACGGACCCTTACCCGGACGTTTAAAGAAAAGCTGAGCGGTCATCATCCGAAACCGATTCTTCTCCGGTTGCGCAAGGTTGAACATTTCAACCGATACAACCTGTTTTCCACTGAATGTCGCTGGTTGCACGATGATGAACATGGGGTCGTAAGGTTTGGCCACCTTTTCCGCGACGACCTGAAGTGCCTTAAAATCCTTCTGCGTCATTTTTCCTAACCAAGGACCCGAATAAAACGGAGGTTGCGATATGTTTTGTGCAAAACAACCGGTCACCATCAACCAAATAATAAAAATACATCCGCGCAAGCTGGTCACAATCCGGGGAGTTAACCGGAAAAGAGGAAAAGGATAAACAAGAAAGTACAAGACCCCCTCCCCTGAAATCGTCAGTGTCCCCTCCTCCCCGAACCTTTGTGCCTTTCGTGTGATCCTCTCTTTTCCCTGATCCCTTCTTGCGTATCCTGCGCCTTTTCGCGGCTGATACTTAGCTTTTTACTTCCTACATTTTTCGTCATAGCGGCACTACTAATCCCTCAGCCTCTGCGAGTTTTTTCTGGCTCGCATCGAAGGTAAGAAATTCATCTGTATTCCACTTTCCATTCCCGTTCGGTCAAATATCCGAAAGGACGGGGAAACTATGCGCGCTAAAGACACTGAAACCCCACAGATGATTCAGGTGATCGGGCATCTAAACTGCCTCGGACGCAACACTTTTGTATAAACCCAGACACACTTTTGGCGTTGTGCTGATCACTCGCTTATAACCCAAGGGCAGCTCCGTAACA
>JAWXCD010000088.1:0-19101 GCA_034440535.1 Verrucomicrobiota bacterium
AGGGGTTGCCAAAAGATTGCACCTGCAATTGACATCATCGAAATAACGCGGTCCGGGCGACATTTGATAAGTTACGTCGCTTATGACGGACTACACTAGCTCGGGAATCCAATCGGACTCATTTTTAAATCTCTGAGTGTCATTATTTCTACATCTTCCGACCAATAACCTTGAGATGCTTTCCTGAATATAAAGGGGGGAAGTCTTGATTTGTCAGCGGATGTCAAAACCAGTCAAGAGGAGGAAAATGGCTGCCCGACTAGGATTCGAACCTAGACGCTCGCCTCCAAAGGGCGATGTGCTACCGTTACACTATCGGGCAAACGCGAAAGAGCCAAACACCTTAGACGGGTGAATTTATTTGCGCAAGAGCAGATTCGATAAAATCTGCGGGGAATAAAAAAGTCATCCCTAGTGTACTCCGTCCTAAATCTAGTAACATAGCGGGAGTCAGCTACAAAGTTGGTGGTCTACACTAGGTGTAGATCGGCAGCTCTGAGATTGGGGCTAGGACTCGCGAGCAACCCACCATTTAGATACGCAACCCCTTTGGGGTTGTGTGGATTTTTCCACATATACCCAGGGTAGCTTTGCAACCCTGGGCTTTGAGGCGGAATCCCTTTGGGATTCGTTCGCGAGGGTTCGCGAACAGCCCAAGGTTGCTTGGGTGCGAAAACCCTGAGTATAAGTCATCCCCTCCTCTCAAACACGAGTGGGGAGTGGCAAAAGACCATGGCTATTTTGGAGCAACCAACATTTCGTCTATTAACTTCTTCATTTTATCAAACTCAGCCTCGTCATATCCAACCGTGCTGAAGACCACCTTACCAGTGGGATCGATCAAATAACACCGGGGTAACACGGAACTTGCGTACAGATTAAAAATGTCGCGGCGCGGATCTTCCCCAAGGAAAAATGTGAGCTCTTCATCCTTTTTAAACTGGGCTAGGTCGATAGCTTTGTCTTCCCTTCCAATTCCAATAAGGATCAAACCTTTTTTTGAGTAAAGCCACCAGATTTCCTGTTCTAAAAGGGGGAGTATGGAATTGGACGACCGTGAAACACTTGAGATAAAGGCCACCACCACGGGCTTACCTTTGTGAGCCGCAAGATCAAACACCTGCCCATCCGTAGTTAGAGTTTTAAATAGGGGAGCTACGTCACCGACTTTTACTACCGTTTCGTCATCGGCCATCACAGGGGTCAGGCACATCAGCAACATAGAAAAACAAAATGCATATCGTGGCATAACAAAATCATAGATCGATAATGCCCAATTTTAAACGATAATTTGCTCGGTACTGGAGCAGAAAAAATGACCTTCTCCGTGCCCGACTATGCACCTATTAACTCACAAGTTTAACAGACCGAGTTTTGTCGAGTTTGAGAACCTGGTTGATTTTAAACTCGGGTTTCACCGACGGATCGCTGAGTTTTGCGCCCTCAATCTGTATGGACCCCTGCTGGATCAGCGTGCGGATTTCGCCCCTCGACTTTTTGATTTGGAACGCGTCCAAATAAGCGCGCTCAACTAATTCAATCGCAGTCAGCACACCGGTCTCCACTTTTATCTCAGGCCAGTGGGCTTGTTCATTGTCACGCTTGGAGAATCGAACCTCAAACTCTTCCCGAGCCTTGTCCGCAGCGCTCGCGGTGTGAAATTGTTTAATCACTTCACATGAAAGATGCTTTTTAGCCTTCATAGGATGCTCATCTGTAGGATAAGGAACACCCAAGACCAACGGATACCACCGTTGCATTAACTCGTCGCAAATCGACATCACTTTACCGAACATTTGATCAGGAGATTCCGAAATACCGATGTAGTTATTCAATGATTTGCTCATTTTCTGGACCCCATCTAAGCCTTCAAGAATAGGCATCACCATCACGACCTGACCCACCTGTCCCGCATCTCGCTGAAGGTCGCGCCCCACCAAATTATTAAACAATTGGTCTGTCCCCCCTAGTTCGACATCTGCCTGAACTCGGACAGAATCGTAGCCCTGCATGAGGGGGTATTGGAACTCCGTCAAAGTAATACTGATGTTATCATGGTACCGCTTTTTAAAATCGTCGCGTTCCAACATGCGCGCTACGGTCATCTGGCTATTCAGTTTTAACACATCGGCATACGAGAAAGCCCCGAACCACTCGCTGTTACGCCTGACTTCGCAACGGGACCGGTCGATGATTTTAAAAATCTGCTCTTGGTATGTCTCTGCGTTCTTATGAATTTCTTCTTGCGACAGCGCAGGCCGGGTCTTGGAGCGTCCGGTAGGATCACCTATCATAGCTGTATAATCGCCAATAATAATGACCGCAAGATGACCAAGGTCCTGGAACTGACGCACTTTCCGAAGGGTAAGCGCGTGGCCCAGATGGATATCAGGCGAAGAAGGATCAAATCCCAATTTAACTCTGAGGGGTCGGCGTTCCTCCAATTTTTTAAGGAGCTCTTCCCTCGATACAAATTGAGCCACACCTTGGGTAAGGATTTCCAGTTGTTCCTGCGGAGATTTCATTGCGAAAGATCAAAACTGGAAAATTCAAAATTGCTACTAACTTTTTTAGCAAGAATCGTGTAAACAATATGCTTTGATGAAGATTTGCTCAGACGCCCGCATGATCAACAGCTCCGGTATAGGCCGCTTCATCCGCAGTCTTTTCCGTGGTTTAAATGAACGCAGCTATGAGATTGATGCCTTGGGACAAGCCAAAGCCCTCGGCGCGTTCAGGTTATCTTTGCATACCCCCGAAATTTTCAACATCGTGGATTGGGAAGCCCCCATTTATTCTTTGCGCGAACAGTTCGACTTTAAAAAATTCACTCCCTACATCGACTCGCACCTGATTCATGCACCGGTCGTCAATTATCCCACGTTTGCAGCAGCACCCGACTTAGTGACCGTCTACGATTTTATTCCATTGGAATTCCCTGAGCATTATAATCGGTTAAAACTGGCCATGTACCGAATCAATTGTTCGCGTGTGTTTCGAAGGGTAAAATTAATTCACTGCATTTCTTCGTTCACGCGGGAACGCCTGTGCCACTTTTTTCCCGAAGTCCGCGAGAAGGCACGAGTGGTGCAACTGGGAATGGAACCCGCATTTCTGAATCGTGTGTCCCAACCTGCGCAGACCCCGGATGGTTTTTTTCTTTATGTGGGAAATCTTAAGCCCCACAAAAATCTAAAAACTTTGTTATCAGCGTTTTCAAAGTTGATCCAAGAAACAAAAGTTCGACTCGTCATCGTGGGCAAAGATTATTCCGACGGCCAACTACAACGAATTATTGACGCCCTCAACCTTGGCGATTACGTCCAACTGACAGGCGAAGTGCCCGATACACAACTTCAGCTTTTGTACGAAAAATGCATCGCACTCGTCGTTCCCTCATTTGTCGAAGGGTTCGGATATCCACCCCTCGAAGCCATGTGCTCACGGGCCCCCGTCATTTGTTCCAAGGCCGGATCATTGCCCGAAGTGTGTGGAGACGCCGCCGCTTATTTTGATCCCCATAGCCCCCAGGAGTTGACCTCTCTATTAAAGCAAATGGTGCACGACCCACTCTTCCGGAAAAACTTGCAAGAAAATGGGGCGCGCCGTGTATTGCAGTTTCCTGTTGCGAATACCGTGTCGGGTATTGCACAACTTTACGAGGAACTCCGCCCATGAGCCCAAGCCAAAAGGTGATCCTCGCGCATCATTGGTTCATGAGTATGCGCGGAGGGGAAAGATCGTTTGAAGCGATAGCCAAACTTTTCCCAGATGCGGACATCTACACATTCGCCGCACGCCCGGAACTTCTTTCGGAGAGCCTCAAACATAGAAAATTTATTCCCCTTTTTAAAAATTGGCCCGGGTACCCTGACCGCTTTCGCAGGTACCTCCCTTTTTTTCCTTGGGTCCTTAACCGGACAAAACTACCCGACTGCGATTTACTCATCACGAGTGACGCAAATTTCATAAAAGGGTTGCCCTTACCCAAAGGAGCCAGGCACGTGTGTTATTGCTATTCCCCCCCTCGGTACCTGTGGAATTTGCGAGAAGTGTACCTAGAGAAAATTAAACGCAAATCCAGGCTTCTCTACTCATTAGCCCTTTGGGAGACAAACAGACTTCGGCGATTTGATCTGAACTCCGCAAAAAGCGTTGATGCCTTTATCCCCATCTCAAAAGCCGTGGCTGATCGCGTCAGGACATATTATCATGTTGAACCCGCAGAAGTGATCTATCCCCCCGTCGAAATATCCCAATGTAAACCTGCCGCGCATCGGGAGGATTTTTATCTCGTGGTCAGTGAATTAACTTATTACAAAAGAATCGATCTTGTCGTGGACGCGTGCACGAAACTCAAACGTCCTGTCAAAATCGTCGGCACAGGTCCGGAGCTCGAAACGCTTAAGAAATCCTCTGGATCGTCCGTCGAATTTTGTGGCTACAAAACCGACATCGAAGTCAAAGAACTCATGGGTAAATGCCGTGCCTTTCTTTTTCCCGGTGAAGAAGATTTCGGCATAACGCCAGTTGAAGCTCAGGCATCCGGCGCCCCGGTGATCGCCTTTGCTCGGGGTGGGGCGTTGGAGACAGTGGTGGAGGGTAAAACAGGTTTGTTTTTTAAAGAACAAACGGTGGAGTGCCTGACCGACACGCTTCGGATTTTCGAGAACATGCCTTCCTTGAGTATTGATGATATGAAAACGAATTCTTTCAGATTCGACCGGAGCGTATTCGATAAAAAGTTTAGTGATTTTCTCACAGAATTTTCTAAGGTAAATCCTTAATGGCCAAACCTAAGCTCACTCACCGGGAAGTTGTCCCGTTGCTTGTATTCACTGACACCGTCGCTGGCTTAGCTGGAACTGCTCTTGCTTATCTAGCCCGATCAGGGTACACCCCCAAGTTTCATGAGGAGGTACCTATGGAGGCCAACTACGCTCTATTGGCCGTTGTTCTCACTCTTTTCTCCCTTTTGTCGATGCGTTTTTTCGGGCTCTACGGTGTTGAGTTCTTAACCTCGCGCAGGTCCAATTTGGTGCACGTGGGCAAAGCTATTTCCTTGGCTGTTTTTTGCTTTTTCGCGGCGAGCTATTTGTTCCGTGCCGAACAGACGTTGTACTCACGCTTTGTCTTGTTCCTCAGTATCATCACAATTACGTGCCTTATTGCGCTCCTGCGAACCACGCTTTTTTGGTTGCACAAACGATTCGAACTGTTTCCTTCTACCCGCACCTTGATTATTGGCTGGAACGCCGTCACAGAAAAACTCCTCCCTCAATATGAAGTCCGCGCGATGACACCTGTTATGGTCGCCGGGATTCTCTGTCAGAACAAAAAGGACATCTCCTCGCAATGGCGCCATTATTATTTGGGCGAACTGAACGAAGCCGACGATTTGTTAAAAGCCGGAGCAATTGATGAGCTGCTGATCGTTGGTTCTCAAATTGATCCCACCAACCTCGCGCGGTTATGTCGGCTTGCGGATCAACACTTCATTCACGTGACGGTGATCCCGGACGTATTCGAGATTTTACTCGCGCGATTAAAACTTGATCAATCCCATGGCATTCCGCTCCTGAGCTTAGGCGACCTGCCACTTGATTTCTGGACGAACCGGCTTGTTAAGCGGTTGCTCGATATCCTAGGAGGAGTCGTAGGGCTATTACTCAGTCTTATTCCCGGTTTGATCATCGCAATGGCCGTGAAAAGGGAATCACCGGGGCGTATATTTTTTACCCAGGAACGCATTGGGAAACGGGGGCGAAAATTTAAAATGATCAAGTTTAGGACAATGAACGAAGGATCTGAATCCCAGGACAACACCGCGGGCCTCGGACTCAAAAATGACCCCCGCATCACACATCTCGGTGAGTTTTTAAGAAAAAACAACCTCGATGAACTACCTCAGTTTTGGAATGTGATCAAAGGCGATATGAGTTTGGTCGGACCACGCCCAGAACGCACGTTTTACGTGGAGAAATTTAAGAATCAGGTACCCCATTACATGCCGCGACATTATTTCAAACCTGGGCTCACTGGTCTGGCCCAAATCAGAGGATACCGAGGAGACACCTCACTTGAAGCGCGCATTACGTCAGATCTCGAGTATTTAGAAAATTGGACATTCTTTTTGGATTTGCATATCATGGGAATTACTTTTCTCCAGATGTGCCGTTTATGGAAGGTCGTACCGTGTTAAAAAAGCAATCGCAGGTGTCGCTGGCCTTTTTTGTCATGTTCACGGTTCATGCGCTCGCATTACCTCTCTCATTTTATTTCTCTAATTATAGTCTAGAGGAAGGAGCCGATTCTGTTTTAGGTCAAATCATTCGATCACTTCTTTATCCCATCGCTTTAATTATTTCCCATTATAACCCTGGCGAAGGAAGCGACGCTTACTTTGGGCAATTGATTTCCGAGCGCTTTTTATTTTGCTGGATGCCCATAGGCATGCTCATCACCGCCGCCCATACGCTTACGCTTAAGTCGATTAAAATTAAATCCTGTTCAGCCATTATTGTCGGAGCGGTCATGGCGTTTATCCTCTGGTGCGTGTTATCGCTCTCTTGGAGCGTGAACCACTTCTTTGCTATCGCTGACATACGAGTAATTCTCTTTTATGCGTCGTTAGTCTTTTATGTCTGGCATATTTCGACAAACCTTCCGAATGGAAAAAAATTACTCCTCTTCATTGGGTTCGTAAATACAGCAGGATTAGCTCTCAACATCATCTACGCCTATTACCTCCATGGGCATTACGTTCCGTATATTACGTTAACCATGAATCGATCACTTCTCAGTGAAGTTCTTTGTGCATTTGTTCCTTTCATGTTCTGCGTCAGAATCAATAATGACACTTTGCGACATCAGCTGATTGGCATACTCGGTCTACTTGGTTATGTGGCTGTCCTCGTCATGGGTCAGCGCGCGCCTGTATATGGGTTGTGGTTTGCGACTTTTTTTATATTTGGACTGAGCTTCCTTCGATTTCCAAGTAGACGAATGCATATCGCCCGAATGGCGCTCGTGGTTTTACTTCTTTCCGCATACTTCTTATTACCTCACAAAGGAACGGGCAAACTTGTCGAAGGTGATACCACTCGACGCATATACAATTTTGACCAAGCCGCCGATACTTTTTCCTACCGAATAGCAGGTATTATTACGTGCAAAGAACAATTTTTGGACAACATGCTATTGGGGACCGGGTACGGCACTTTCCACCTCGTTTTTCCCAAATACCACGCCAAAGCGATGGAGGATCCTAGCAAACGCAAATATTCTAAACGGGCCGAAGACCATATTTTTTCCAGAGCACACTGTGAACCGGCCCAAATTGCTGGGGAAACAGGAATAATTGGATTTTTGCTGTGGGCACTCGTGAGCGGTGTCATCCCCTTGCGGCTCATTTTTAAAGGCTTAAAAAGTAAGAACATACTCCTGATCGGTGCGGGGTTTTCTTTACTCTCGATTTCGATCAGCAGTCTGGCGAGCTCCTTCGGAACGAGAACTATTACAAGTGGCACCTTTTACTTTTTTGCTCTCGCTCTTTATGCCACACTGCCGGCATCCCAATACCGTTTCACTCTCCGAAGGGGCCAATGGTTTCTGGCGAGCTTCCTGTTTCTCCTCGTTGCTTTATGGGTTTGGAATAGTTTTAGGCCCACATGGGATTCCATCCTTTTATATAATAAAGTCACACAAACCCGCGACGACCCCAAAGCCACTTATAAAAAGGAAATGTTGAAATATGGGGACATGGCCAAAATGGACCCTGCAAACGGTCTCTTTTCTTATGCGGCAGCGAATACCATGGCCGCTCACTTAAATCTTGGAGGCAAACACTCAGCCAAACTATGGAAAGATGCTCAAATGCTGGGTTATTTTTCCACTCAACTTGTCCTCCCAGAAGCCCATGCTCATTGGCTCCATAACGAAAAATTTGAAGCCCTTAAAACGATCGACTACGCCCTCAAGGTCTATCCAGATTCATGGGTTTTACTTTCGTTCAGAGCCGCTTATATGGACGGCCTCCAAATGGATGGCTCCCACGTTTACTGGCAAAAGGCTCAAAAAATCGATCCTAACGCTGACGTCCTTAAGAAGTATTTGCCCGGCATTGTGAACGGCCAAAAGATGGAGATTGATCGATCGGAAATCCTCAAATTGCCCCCCACAATCCTTAATGTTTTAGGTGTGCTTTATGCCAACTCAACCCAAGGTCAACACCGTTTCCCGCAGGTGTATTTGTCTCCTGAAAAACCACCTTGGGAATAATCATGCCTGCTCAACGTCACGGTCTTATTCTCTGTGGGCTCATTGTCGTCATCCTTTTCTTCCTGACCGCACCAGGAGTGGATTATTCATTTGCCGCATTTTGGCGGGTGCTGGACAGTGGTTCGCGTCCTTATCTTAAGGAGGTGCTCGCCTCATCATTTATTCTGACCCTTTTTGTCTTTGTCTTCTCCACCCTTCATAAAAATAAAAGCTCCTTTCAACTCCCCTTCTATTTTGTCATTGCTGGTTTTGGTTTTATTTTTTGGCAAATTATTTCCTGTCTCGCATCTGGTCAATGGCACGAAGGTTTGGGGACAGTGGCTTTGTGGGTGTGTTATGTCCTCTTTTTTTGTTTGACCCGTTTCTTGTCCTCAAACCTGGTTACTCACGATTTAATGGCTTCGGTTCGGGTCGCTCTATGGGTGCCCATCATCGGCGCTGGGTACGTTATCCTGGCTTACTTTTTCCACAAGGGCTTGGTGCCTGACTACCTCTTGAACACCCCACGACTCACAATCGCTGAAGCTTTCTTGCCGTCCGTCTTTTTTATTCTCGCATTGTCGGTTGTTGAATTTGACCCGAAAAAAAATCAGCGTATTTTTTTCAGCCTCGCTTTTGGTCTCGTTGTCCTAGCCATCCTTCAATGCCGTCATAGGTCCCCCTTACTCGGTCTCCTAGCGGGCACCCTTTGGTTCAGCGTATGCTGTTATCGTCAACATCTTGTCACCCGCCGAGCGTGTCTTGTTCCTTTATTCATCATTGTAGCCGTGTTGACTTTCCACCTCGCACCAAACCCTTCAAACCAATTTAATCGTACCGAAAATATCCAGTCTCGAATGATCAATCCTGAACCGCATTCAATTGGGTACCGCATTGTTCTTAACAACCTCGCCCTAGACGTTTTTGCGGATCGCCCGATTTTTGGGGCGGGTTCAGCGAACTTTGTTTCGGCTGCTTTCCCTTACCAAGGTGGCTACCTTTCAACTCAATCCTCAACGATCACAACTGTCATGGAAACTTTTGGGTTCGAGCGTGCCCATAACGAATTTCTACAAGTTCTCGCGGAAAACGGGATCATTGGTTTCATCCTTTTTCTCGGCATCCTCTGTTTTTCTTTTCCTCGGCAACACCCCACAGAGACCCCCATTGAAAACCGGCTTTTCGTTGTAGCGATCCAATCAGGTTTACTGGCATTTTTAATTTGCAGTGTCACGAGCGGGTTTTCGTTTCGCTGGGCGACCAACGGATTCCAGTATTTTTTCTGGGCAGCGCTTGGATTTGGATTGAGTCGTTCACCTGTTCGTTGCTTTGCCGCAATGAACCGTAGCCACTACGCCTTAATTATTATTGCTCTTCTTGCCGCTCTCTTTTGGCAATCTCAACTCTTAAGAGCCCAGTTTCATTACGCAAAGGGTCATGCCGCACAATTTCAACTGGGCAATGATCGGGCGGATAACGGCACTCTCGATCTTAAAAAAGCCATTCAACTTAACCCAGATCACTTTCGTGGCATGCAGGAACTTGCGGATATAAATTTGCGGGTATACGACTGGACCGCCGCCCATGAGAACTTCGAATTATGCGCAGCCCGCCGGGTTTTCGGCGCGTCGCACCTCATTAAAATAGCGCGGCTCAAAGAACGCCTTGGGCTTGTCGGCGCGGAAAAAATGTATCAAAACGCTGCGTTGTCTTATCCTTCCTCAGCCTGGGCAGATTTATTCTACGCTGACTTCTTGTGGAGAGCAGGTCGATCAGATGAAGCTAAAAAGTATGTCGAAGAGGCCAAATCCCGTGATCCCATTCTCTTCAAGGCCGCCGCTCAAGTTTTCCAACAAAATCCCGCTGCCGGTAAAGCCTTGTTGGATGATGCTGGAAGGCAGAGTGACTGGGCAAAATTAGCTACGTTTTATTATATAGGGCTTCAACCCTAAAATTTTGCCTTTGATTCTTAGACCGCTTGAAGGTTTGCCCTGCTTTTGAGCGATTAACCCAATGTGTTATGGGGTTAACCGCTTCAACATTCAACGTTGGGCAATGGCTTTAGAGTGCGTCGCGTTCTTCAAGGAACGGTTCGAGTTCGGCAACACCGAAGTCGGCGAGAATTGCGCCATCGGTCCATTGCATGGTCGGAGCTTTTGATTGCCCTGACAGTTTAACCATTTCTTCCATGTGCTTTGGGTCGGAAGTGACGTCGACTTTACGATATTCAATACCGTTGTCGTCTAAGAATTCCAACGCTTCATGACACCAAGGACACCCGGGTTTGATATAGATAACAGGTTTTTCAGACATACTCTTTAGTCAGCACGAAGCAGACCCTTTGACAAGCCGGGAATTAGAAAGTCCCTTTCAGTAGAAGCGCTTTTTTCAGCCTACTCAAATATTCCTTCCGTGAAATTTCAATCGCCCCCATGCTTTGCGTGTGCGGTGTCACCAATTGAACGTCAAACAAAACGAACCCCCGCTCTTTCAGGTGTTCCATAAGTGATGCTAACGCTACTTTCGAAGCATTACTCTCTCGATGAAACATGGATTCGCCGGCAAATAATCCTCCAAACGCAACGCCATACAATCCCCCGACTAACCGGCCTTCCATCCAACACTCGACACTGTGAGCATGACCCATTTCTGCCAACTGACTATATCCTTTAATAAAACCACCTGTGATCCATGAATCCGGCCGGTCGGCACATCCACGAATCACATTGTCGAAGTCTTTGTCGCGGGTCACTTCAAACATCCCGCTTTTAATAATTTTCTTGAGACTTGTTGACGGTTTAAATTTTGAAATTTCAAAAATGCCGCGCGGATCTGGGGACCACCAACTGATGACCGGTTTTTCTGTCCACGGGAAAATCCCAGATTTATAAGCCAACGCCAACCGCTCCGGACTAAAATCACCATTCACAGCGACTAGTCCCTCAAAGTCTTCATTTTTTGACGCGGACTCAGCCGGGGGAAACCAAAGCTCTTTAGTAAGTGAAGGGATCACTCTTCCAACAACTCCATCGATACCAAAATCATAGCTTCAAACCGCTCACACAAAAACATCCGAAAAAAATCAATCCCATGCTCGGGATCTAACCTCAGTGTCTTCATCTTTTTTTCATCGGGGCACCCCGCTCTGATCCAGTGGCCGACCCTTATATTGTTGAGGACGAGCAAAAGAAAATCCAAATCGTCAGCGTTAAATTGAATCCGCGCAATTTCGGCTTCCACCTCAAATCGCTCATGGTACACCAGATTCTCCAATCTTTTCCGGTCTTCGATGTACTGTTCCGCGATTGATTCTTCAAGGAGCTGCTGACGTTCATCTTCCTCATCCACTTCTTCCAAGCGACTGATCCGGTGGTACCCAGGTTCTATAACCGGAAAACTTTTCACGAGATCCACTAAGCTATCCTTCTCAAACTCGGTCATTTCCCACTCGACCCCGCCCTCAGAAAAAAGCCGGTAATTCACTATCCTTTCTCCATCGTAGCATGAAGACTGTAGCGCTGAAGTTGATGCACGAAATACTCCGCTTTCTCCATGGAATCCCTCACGAGAACACTTTTCCCTTTTTTATGAACTTCGAGCATGTGATGCTCCGCTTTTTCTTTGGTCCATCCAAAAACTTTTTGTAGAACCTTAGTGACGTACTCCATCAGGTTCACAGGATCATCCCAGCAGATGACGACATAGCCGTGATCGCGAAGATCCTTTTCTTTTGTATCTTGCTCGATTTCAGGATGTGCAGTGGGAGCCATGTTCTTGCCTTTTTACACCTAAACCCCATTCGGCATCAACCTTACTCAACGACATAATTCCCTTGTCACAAAGGACCCCACAGTAAGGGTCATCATTCACAAGGAGATTTCCGTCTAGATCGAGATAATCAGCTAACTCCGCAAGATGCGCCGCCGCAGTAATCGAAATGCTAGATTCGATCATGCACCCCAACATGACTTTTAATCCCGCCTCCCGTGCCTTCTTTGCCGCCATGGCTGCTGGAGCTATCCCACCTGTCTTGACTAATTTAATATTGATCCCATGAAACCTATCCCGACAGGTTGAGAGGTCGTTTAAATCATAAAATGATTCGTCAGCTATCAACGGTAAAGGAGAGCGTTTCTTGAGCCATTCCATATCCTTATGCGCCATGTGCGCGGGCATGGGTTGTTCGATAAACTCAATTACCTTGAGGCCTGAGAGCCATTCGATATTTTTTAAGGCTTCTTCCTTCGTTTTCCAGGCTTCATTTGCATCGATGCGCAAAATTCTATTCCCGGTGAGGGGTAATACCGCCTTCATAATTGCCCTATCATCAGGGCTGCCCAATTTAATTTTTAATATCGGAAAGGAGAGGGCTGACAACACTTTCTGTGCGACTTTCTCTGGAGTATCAAGGCCGATACTAAATGAGGTCATGTATTTCTCACTGTAAAATGGGATTCCCACAAGGTCGTGCACCGATTGTCGTTCCATTTTTCCGGCAAGGTCCCAAACGGCCATTTCCATGGCAGCTTTCGCGGATCGCTGGCCACTGGCTTTCGATTCGAGGTAATCAAACGTATCCTCAGGGGCCACGATCGGCAGTCCTTCTGGATCAACACTGCGTAGAAATTGCTCCACGCTTTCCACGTTCTCTCCGTACCTACCGGGAGGTGATGCTTCGCCTAACCCAATCAACCCAGAGGGATGTTCAATTTTAACGAATACATTTCGTGAAATTTTCCGACCACCGGTTTCCAATGCTTTGGATATAGTCCATTCGTGACGTAAATGCAGGTCTTCTGTCGTAACTGTTATTTTCATTCTGCCTAACCCCCGACCTTCCGGACTTCAAGAAAGAAATCATGAAACAACGGGGCATATAATATGTTATCGCGCTCAGGATGATACTGCACCCCAACGCAAAAGGGATGCTTTTTCATTCGTGCGGCCTCAATAATATCGTCGCGGCTACTCCAACTCTCAACGGTCAACGAGTCCGCCACTTTATCCAAAGCTTGGTGATGTGAACTGTTCACCTTCGGAAATCTGTACCTCGCCTGTTTCGAATGTCGCAAGGGTTGGACATTAGCGGTCTTTAACTCCGGGGCATCGTGGTTTGGAATATCGAGGTGTAAAGTTCCCCCGAGCTCCACGTTCAACAATTGAAACCCTTTGCAGATGGCGAGGATCGGTTTCCCTTTTTCAATAAAGTGCGGGAGCACGCTAAACTCCCACCTGTCTCGTTCAATCACCGCGTTGCGAATCAATGTGGGATCAGAAATTTCTTGTTTCAGGAACTCTGCCGAGATGTCGGGCCCCCCGGTGAGTAGTAACCCATGCATTTCTTCTGGATCAATCGACCTGTTCTCGCGTCCATTAAAAACGGCGAGTTCTTCATATGGGTGAGTCCACTGTGAAAAATATTCCGTATCACATTCACGGACCCAAGTGGCGATGTTCATTCCAAAAGTTACCTTTATGATTCCTCTAAGTCAACGGGGCGCAAAGTGTTCACCGTTTTATTGGTCATCGGCTCAGGATCAAAGTAATGGTTTCTAACAGCAGCGACGGAAATAATCCAAAAATTAAAACAACCGTTAAACATATGCCGGCTGAGATCCGGGCGCCCAATGGCCATTTTCTTTCCCTGTCTGTATTGGCATCTTTCACAAAAACCCATTTCAGAACTGCCAAATAATAATAGAAGGCAATGACACTTCCAAGCAAACCTATCACGACTAGGAAAACGAGGCGCGTATCATGGAGTGCCACAACAAAAACATAAAACTTAGCAAAAAATCCGGCCAATGGTGGAACTCCCGCTAAGGAGAGAATAAAAACCAATAACGCCATTGCGGCTATGGGGCTCTGGCTCATGAGTCCGCGAAGCCCGTCAATCCGATCGTCCGTGTTTTCTTCACATGCAATGATTGAAAATGCGCCAATAACGGCGAAAGCGTACACGGTAACGTAATAGAGTGTGGCGACAAATCCTTCCTCTGTTCCTGAGGCAAGTCCGATTAACAGATACCCAGCATGTCCAATGGCTGAATAAGCTAGAAGTCGACGAAATGATTTTTGTCCAATGGCTGCAATGTTCCCAAAAATTATGCTTGCGACAGCCATGACGCTGATAATGATGAGCCACCCTGATGTTCCGTAAACTCCTTCTGGGCCTATGCCAGCCACGCCCTTTGGCAATCCTGCTTCAAGAAGAAATCTTCCTAAAAGGATAAATCCGGCGACTTTGGATGCACTTGCGATAAAGGCGGAAACGGGTAGTGGCGCGACTTGATAGGTGTCAGGCGCCCAAAAGTGAAAGGGTACAGACGCAATTTTAAATGCGAATCCTGCCATCACAAATATCATTCCGGCAAGGAGGACCATGGAAACATGTTCGCCTTCCAACCCTTGCGCAATTCCATGAAAACTGAGTGATCCGCTCACTCCGTAGATGTAACTCATCCCAAAGAGCATGAAGGCCGAGGCCACTGCGCCGAGTATGAAGTACTTGAATGACCCTTCGGCTGATTTCCGGTCGTGCTCCAGCGCGGTCAGCACATACAAACTTAAACTGCTTAATTCCAACGCCACAAAGGCCATCAGTAGGTTTGAGGTGGATGCCATTAAGATCATTCCCAAGGTGGCGGTGGAAAAGAGGAAATAAAATTCTATCGGCAACTTGCGTTCGGCATCGGGTCGAACCAGGAGTAAACACACGAGCGCGAGCACAACGATCACCAATCGAGCGAACACTGATAACCCGCCAGAGATGAGCATCTGGTGTTTGTCCGTGGTCATGGGAAGGTTCCATTGGGTCAAAACTAAAAGTCCGCAAATGAGCAATCCCACCACGCTCATCCAATGGCAGATCTGATTGACGCGCGCATATTTTGTTTCACACCACACTCCGACGAGTAATGTGATGAGCGCCGAGACGAGAAGCCAGATTTCGGGCAAAAGTGCCGAGACGAGTTGTTCCGCTTTCATCGGGGTCCTCCAACGTGGGTGCTCATGACTTTAACGGCGGGGGTTACGTCTTTCTCTATCACGTCGGTCAACAGTCTTGGCACCAACCCAAAGAGAATCAGGATCACAATCAAAAACACGCCTCCGCATATTTCGTTCACCTTCAGTTTGGGCAGGAGTGGCGCTTTGACGGTCGCATCGTGTGGTCCCCAAAAAACCAGATGTATAAATTTCAGGGTATAAGCAAAGGTCACAATGATCCCAAGACCCACGGGTATTAACATCCATGTGAATGCTTCGGCGGTTCCTCGAACGACCAAAAACTCCGCCACAAACCCACTGAACCCAGGCAACCCGGCGGCGGCAAATGTTCCTATAAAAAACATGATGGCAATTCCGGGGTGGTTGATGCGCAGCCGAAATGCTCCGAGCTTAGATATGTCACGCGTGTGTGTGCGTTGATAAATCATGCCTCCTACGATGGCAAACATAAGGGATGCGACGACCCCATGGGAAAACATCTGCACCACGGCGCCTGTCACTCCAATGGTGTTGAGTGTCATTAACCCTATGAGGACAAATCCCATGTGACTAATGCTCGAATACCCGATGACATATTTAAAATCCTTTTGAACAAGTGCGGCCATAGCGCCATAAAGTATATTCGTGGCTGCGAGCGCTGAGAACATCCAGAACCAAAACCGCGGAATTTCCAAACCTATGTAGGGAATGACAAGCGGGATAGATAATGCTCCGGGCATGATCATGAGCGCCCCTTTTAAACAGCCGTAAGCGCCGAGTTTCATCACCACTCCTGCGAGCAACATAGAACCAGCGGTCGGTGCAGCGACATGTCCAGCGGGTGCCCAAGTATGGAACGGGACCATGCCGGCAAGGATGGCGAACCCGGTAAACAACAACGGGAAACACCAGAACTGAAATTGCAAAGGGAGGTTCGGCCCGATTTCAGCCAGGGTCCGTAAATCAAATGTTGGGACTCCGCTCCGCGCGAGTTCCGCGTACAGAGCAATCATGCCTAACAATACAAGGGCGCTCCCACCAAATGAATAAAGGGCCAATTTCATAGCGGCGTATTCGCGGTTTGTGGATCCCCATCGCGCGATAAGGAAATACTTCGGCACGATGGCAATTTCGTAAAACACAAAAAGCATAAAGAGGTCAACCGACAGAAACACTCCGTACACCCCGCCGAGCAGCAAGAAGTAAAAGGCAAAAAACTCAGCGGCGCGTTCTTCAATATGCCAGGAAAAAAGCACGCCTGCCACGGCAACAATTCCTGTGAGGAGAATGAGGACTATTCCCACACCGTCCGCACCGGCAATGTATCGAATGCCCGCTGAGGGGATCCATTCGAGATTCGTTTCAATTTGGTACCCTGGCGCGGCAGATTGGTGATGACAGAATGTCCACACTGACAATCCAAAAAGCACCAGGGAAATCACAAGGGCAAACACCCGCGCGCATTGGCCCGATCGACACCTGAACAGGGTCATCAACAAAAGGGCTGCGATAAACGAGAGGTAAATGGTTGATTGAGCGAGCATGTTATTGTCCTACGCCTCCCTCAATAAGTTGGATGGCACCCTGCGCAAGGTAAACGAGGGGTTGGGGAAAAAGTCCTATGGCAAACATCAAGAAGATGAGGGGTATGAGGGTCACTTTCTCCATGGGAGTTAGATCGTGAATAGTTTCTGACTGAGGTGTGACTGGGCCAAAGAAAATGCGTTCCATTAACTTTAAGAAAACAAGCGCTGTCACGATTAACCCCGCGCACGAGACGGCTGTCTGCCATGGGTACGAGGGGAGCGTTCCGCGAATGATGAGGAACTCGCTGACAAACCCGCTAAGTCCGGGCAATCCAATCGACGCAAAGAGCGCGACTCCAAAAAGTCCGGTCATCACGGGGGCCACGTTCCGCAGTCCGCCAAACCCGGAGATGAGCACGGTGTTTCCGCGTTCTTCAAGTAACCCGGCAAAATAAAACAGGCACGCAGCCGTTATGCCGTGCGAGAACACTTGCAGGAATAATCCGCTGAGGGCGAAAGCTTTGTCAGACGATGATACAGCTGCCCCGCCCATGACACACGCAAAGGCCAATACACAAAATCCGACGTGGTTCATGGATGAGTACGCAAACACTTCTCTGATTTCTTTTTTTTGCAGGGCTACGAGTATGCTCACGATGATCGATAAGGCTGCGAGCCATGCGACAAGTGGCGCGAATTGGGCGTTCAACTCAGGGAAGAGGGGTAGGAGCAAACGCACCAAGGCGTATATCCCTATCTTCGACATCACCCCGGTCATCAGCATCACAACCTCTGGTGGTGCTTGTGTGTAAGCGTCAGGCAACCATGAGTGCAACGGATACAAAGGCACTTTAACGGCAAGGCCTATGAATATTCCCCAGAATAAAAAGATTGCGAGGGCGGAGGGCACCATTCTTTCAAAGTCTTGTCCGGGTAATGGCCCTTCTATGGTGTCCATAATGCCGTGCCCGCCAAGGGTCACGAAATCAAGTGTGCCGGTATAATAATGGAGCAACTGATAACACACGAAAAGCAAAACACTCCCCGCGAGGGTATATAAAAAGAACTTAAACGCGGCATCGCTTCGGTGAGTGCCGCCGTAATATTTGATGAGAAAATACACCGGTACGAGTGTCAGTTCATAAAATACAAACCAATGATAAAAGTTGAGCGCGGTAAACACCCCAAGCAAAGCGGTCTGTTCAATGAGTAACAGCGAGAAAAATAATCGGCCGGCGCGCGGGTTGCGCCATGCTGCTAAGACAACGACGGGCATGAGAAGCAATGTCAGCACCACGGGGATTGCATTGATCCCATCCAACCCCACGAAGTAATTTGCGTTTACGAGGGATATCCATGGATAATGCTCCACATACGCCAAGGTGGCGGCTTTGTTTCCCGCAAAGAGGACGCACAGTACGAGTCCGTACACCATCACAACGAGCGTGGTCACTAGCGTAATCACTCGGACGGTAAATGAACTCGTGACGACGCAGTTAATGAGCACGCCTAATAAAGGAATGAATGTTAACCAAGTCAGGGCGTGGTCGGTAAATATACTCATTTCAAAAGGCTCCACACAATGAGACATCCAAAAACCACTCCGAGCGTTCCGTACCCAATGGTTTCAGTGATTTGACCCCGTTGAACTGACAAAAAGCGTTTCCCTGTTATTCTTAATCCGTCGCACATCCGGTCAAATGACCCGTCGACGAGGTAACGATCACCGGCTTTCTCCAATATCCATGCGAGCCCGGTAACGACGGCGCTCAAAAGCCTTAATACAAGTTCAAACGCCAACTCGATCGCGTTTAATAATTTCGATATCATTCGCAATCCTCCTCCGATGACGGCGTCATACATTTCGTCAATGTACAGTCTCTGAGCGAGGAGCCGGTAAACCACTCCAAGCCGAGTCTCGAGGGGATCGGTCAGACCACGGCCTCGGTAGACGAGGTATCCCGCACCAATTCCTGAAAGGGCGATGAGTGAACTTAACACCATAACGAAATAATTAACGTGATGCTCCGCTTCTGCCCCATGGTGTCCGGCCAAAAACTTCCCGAATCCGTTCCACCAAGGTGTTCCAATAAACCCAAACCCGATGCTGAAGATCGCGAGTACAATAAGGGGCATGGTCATGAGTCTTGGAGATTCGTGAGCATGAAAACCATCGGCAGCGCGTGAGGGATTGAAAAAAACAAGCATCACAAGTCGGGTCATATAAAAGGCGGTGAGCAAACTCACGACGACGGCTAGGACAAAAAGGGTTCGGTCAAACGCAAATGTCGCGGCCAGAATTTCGTCCTTGGACCAGAACCCGGAGAAC
>JAWXCD010000089.1:0-4098 GCA_034440535.1 Verrucomicrobiota bacterium
CATCATCTTAAGCGCCTGACCGCTTTCAACTAGCACACTCTTAAACCGATCCTCCCACAATGTCCCTTTGCGCTTATACTTCCTATTATGCCACCTCGTATACAACTGCTTAAAAAGCTTCATGAACTTGCTCACGTCCTGCATGCGTGAAGTAAATTGCTCCTTATATTTCTCAGCAGAATTTAAATCACCTCGGCCATTTAAATCGCTAAGGAGTGTCATGATATCCGTAGTGCGGCGGCGCCCATATAAACATTCCAACCGGTCAGCCAACATCGCGTCCGTCACGACAACGTCTGGGTTTTCTTTAATAAGTAGATGAAAGTGATTACTCATCATAACGTAAGTGACCACCTCGACCCCACAGAACGTTAAAACCTGAACCAACAGCTCTTACCAGCCGGTCCTTCTCCTGGCGCTTTAGCGCAAATTTCCGGTCAATGACCCTAGAAACGCAGTGATAATAACTATCTCCACCACTCTTAATACGCGCGCATCTCATATATGAGTATGATAAAAGCATCAAGACTTTGATTTGTTAATAATAGTTTGTCTGTCCCCTCGGATTCGGGTTTTCACTTCCAAGACCTTTTTAATAATTGAATGCTTCTCCAGTCACTCTACCCAAAACGTTTTTTCCTAAAAACTGTTGACGGGGAGAAAGGGCATACCCTCATCATTTTCCAACCCACAGTTGATGCGCCATCACCCTGTGAATGGAATCCAGGACTTAATCAAGATGACGTCCCAGATCAGCCGCAAGGAACCGGAGAAGGGCACAGAGCATTTTCCTCAGTCACTGGTTGGCCTCGTCGCTGGCACTGACTGGAGAAGGTATTTCCATGCCGGAATGACTTCTATGGAATTCACGGATCGGTGGTTCCCCGTTTCTTCCGCGATCAATGTCATATGAGCTTTGGGATAATATTCCTGGGCTTCTTTCATGCCTCCTGTTTCGCGGGCCATAACATCCGGGCCGTTGAGGGAATAACTAATTCTTTTCTTCTGGCTCTGAGTGTATTCTTTCCCAGCTCGAAAATCTGAAGGGAAATCTGAAGGGACGGACAAACTATTCTTTCTTCAGGTTATTGCGTCAGATCAGCCTAGCGAAGCAAAAGATGCTGCAATAGTTTGTCCGTCCCTTCGCTTATGGGTCTGCCTTATGCAAACTCATTAAATTAAATACATTATAAATTTATTTCACTTGAACCTTTACCCGACCATCGTCCACTTTTCTCAACTAATAGCCTGTCCCTAAGTTTTGTTCCACGAGGTATCTGGACTACTGGGGCACTGGTTTGAACTCAAAACTGAAACCCACACCACAGACTTTGTCGCTGATGAAATTGAGCGCGGTGGGTATCCGGAAGTTCAGTCAAATTTCAAATCCAAACGAATCAAGATTCATTCATCTACTTCCGAACAAATTTCCCAATGTTATAACCTATCCATGCAACATCCCGGGTTAAGCATCAGTGACGTATCTGTCTGCTTATTGGCCGAGGAACTTGACGCCATGCTCTTGACTAGTGACCAACCCCTGGAAAAAATCGCCAAAGGCCGTCACATAAATGTTCACGGCACCTTGTGGATTTTCGATCAACTGATTTCCTCAAAAGTCCTCACCCCATCAATGGCCGCAGCAAAGTTACAACATCTTTTAAATATGGACAGATATCTGCCCAAGGAGGAATGCAGAAACCGGATCAAAAAATGGCGCGAGGTCGGTTCTTGAGGATGTTGGAGGTTGATTTAAAATAAACCTTCTTCCAATAACGTATGTTGTTTAAGGCCCAGACACTTTGGGGTCTGTGGTATTGGTCCATTCGGACATTTCTTTTTTTAATTCTTCGCGGCCGGGATATTGAGGAAAGTCCAGGAGGAGTTGATTAGCCATGCGGGCGGCATCGGGCGTGTCTTTATCAGTAAGCGCCATCTCGATCACCTTTCTTGCAACCCTCACTTTTTGCCAGCTGTCCTTCATGAAAGGCCAGAGTTGCCAGTAAGCGGGTCGCGCTTGTTGGTAGTCACCCATACGATAAAGGATTTCTGCTTGTTTCTCGATGATGTAGGGGTGTGGAGTTTCATTGAGGTTGTCATGAATATAATTAAAAGCGTCCTTATATTGCTTTTTATCAACCAGCAGATTTATTTTTTTCAGTTGAGCCCAAACGAGGTTTGGGTTGCGGTTTTTTTTAAGTTTGGCAATTTTTTCATCTAAATTTTCAACAGGAAAGGGGGTATAAAGTGGGTCTCCAATAAAGGTAATTTGCCAACTGAGGAACTGTTGTGAGGCGTAAGCGGCTTCCCCGAAGTTGTATCCATTTACCAAGCGATCGACAAAAATGCCCACGTTTGGAGTGAAATGCAGAAAAGGTTCGTTAACCGCACCCATGGTCGCGACAACCCCTCGGCTTAAGAGTGGACCACACCAATAGCGATCACTGTCTCGAAGCGTCATCGCACTAAAAGAGTGGAGATGATAAGCAATCGCTCCGCGCTGAAACTTGAAGTCTGGGCGTCGGAAGGGTCCGCTCATGTCTTGGGAATACCAACCCACATAAAGAGCCGTGTCTTGCATCGGATACCATGAAGGGAAAAGGTTAGGACCATTATCCAGCACAGTTTCGAAACCAGAGGATTGAAGTGAGGCAAAAGCCTTTTTCATCCATTCATCGCCGGTGGCATAGGGCCCTGACTCCAAACCGCGAGCATCGACGTAAGCCCTTCCTGCGAGCCCGGTTTTTTCTGCTTCAATAGTATCGCCAATCTGATCCAAAACCCCCGAAACAGTGGGACCGTCCAGACGGGTCACAATTAACAATTTTTCATTTAAATCTCCTGTGAACCGATAGGGAGCATCATAATAGATGTTCGGCATCACACCCATTAACGGATAATTCGGTAAAGGGAGCAGGCACAACTCGGAGTCAACCGCCGAAGAGTTGACTCTGAAATGTTTAGGAGCGCGCTCGTCGTAAATTTGAGTGGGGTCCTCCGCAATTTTGAGTGGGATTCCTCTGATGAGAACGATGTAGCGAATTTTTTGAGTTCGGGCAGCTATTTGAATTAAAGCGGGCCGTGTGGAGTAAAACCCAAGTTGATCAAATATTTTTTTAATTGGGTCACGAATGGTTTTTTCGTAATCACCGCGACTGATAATTTCCAGCAAGGAGCAATCGAGGCCTATAATTTGGTTGTTAGGAATTTCCCGCATGTTTGCGTAAAAGCGGGCGATTTTTTTGGAATCAGGGTCGTTGACATTGTAGATGACAGCGACTTGGTCACTTAAAGGATGAGCGAGGGCAGTGGACCCAGGCCAAGAGAAATACCCCGCTAGGCAAAAGAAGCCAATGATGCGGAGAAATAGTTGGGTCATGGAAGTTCCAATTTTAATCCATCCCAAGCGAGAGTCACTCCAGGGGGAAGTGAGGCTTGGGAAACATCGTGGTCATGGTCGTCAGTCATATGAGTGAAGTAGGCTTGTTGTGGTTTAATCTTAGACACAGCGACGAGGGCTTCTTCAACGTTCATATGAGTAGGATGTGGGGTACGGCGGAGGGCATCAAGGGCCACACACGGGACGTATCGGATTTTTTCAAGAGTGGCGGGAGGGATGGATTTGGCGTCGGGGATATAAGCAAAAATTTTGCGAACGCCTTCAGAAAACAGAAGACCATAGGTTGTGACTTTACCATGCGGCACAGGGAGCGGGGTGATCGTAATACCACCGATTATGACGTCCTTCTCGAAGGAACGGGGGTCCGGGCGGAAATAAGCGTTAGGAATTTCAGAAGGCGGTTTGTCGAACGCGTAAAAAAAGACATGTCTGATGATTTTCATGGTTTCATCGGATGCGTAAACGGGGAGCGGCCCTCCCAGTATATCGCACCAACGACGGCAATCGTCCATCCCCATGATATGATCGGCATGTGAATGGGTGATAAACACCGCATCAACTCGGCGGATACCTTCTCGTAAGGTTTGGATGCGCATTTCTGGGGTGGTATCGACAAGGATATTGGCATCAGGTGTTTGGACGAAGATAGAGGAACGAGTGCGATGATTTTTTGGTTGGGCCAAAAAGGCGTCGCTGTA
>JAWXCD010000090.1:0-7751 GCA_034440535.1 Verrucomicrobiota bacterium
AAGCGCACAAAATTCCTCGCCTACCGCGCCGTCATCGCGACAGCCCGCACCCAACTGGAATGGCTCATCAAACAGTTGAACGAGAAACTATGAAGCACCCAACTGCTAATGATCAATCAGGTGTTAAAGGTAGTGGTTACGACGCCGCGCGCAGTGACAGAAAAGACGATCACCTCAACCGATGGCCGTTTGCCCAAGAAATCTACCGGATTGCTGCCACTGGACCGCGTGATTGGTCGGTAAGGGTTGGTGTCTATGGCGAATGGGGCTCGGGAAAAACTTCTGTATTGCATTTCGTTGAGTCCATGGCCCGGGTGGATGATCATGTCGTTTTTTCGTTCAATCCGTGGCAATACCAGTCTACCGAAGATCTTTGGAAAGCATTTGTCGAGGGGTTATTCTCCCGGATCGAAGAACTCACAAAGACCAAATCCCCCGGTTCCCGGAATCGACAAGCGAAAGCAGTGGCTGGCTATGTAACGAAGCCACTGCCCACCATTGTAAGCCTTTGGAAACAGGAGGCAGGGGACGTGGCTAAAGGTGGCCTCGGATTATTACGGAAATATCTGATCTTCAGCGCCGACGATCTGAAGCAACTAACGGAAATTCTTGGGAAAAGACGACTCATTGTCACAATTGATGATTTGGACCGCACCGACGCTCGTTTCGTGCCGGAGATTCTCTTTGCGCTGAAGGACATCATGGACGTGCCCGGAATGGCGTTTATTTGTGCATTTGATCCTGTGGTAGTTGGGAAACTGTTAGGTGGATCACACGCTGGATTCGGGGATGGAATGAAGTTCCTAGAAAAAATTATCGATTATCCTCGGTGGCTACCGCAACCGACTAAAGAGCAACTGGCCAGTTTAGCGGTGGCCGATGTGGAGAAATTCTACAACTTTGTCCCAAGTCGTGATTTGGACGAGACGATTGCCCTCCTGCCAAAGAACCCAAGAGCAATAAGGAAATTCATCAGACTTATTGCTTTGATGGAACACCAAATCCAACGGCACCACCCTTATGAAATTCAGTGGCCGATTTTACTGGCCGCAAATGTTCTAAAGATTCAATTTCCAAAACTTTCCCATGAAATTCTAGAAGATACGGGATTCTGGGACGGCGTTTATAAAGTAACTTTTATGGGAGAGTCCGAAGACAATGACATTAAAACGCTAGTCGCAAAAAAAATCACGTCGGTCATTAGTCACCTTGAGAAGCAATAAATTCTGGATGAAAAGGATCTGATACAAAGTGTTACGTCTATCGCCAGCAGGTTGAACGCGCGGCATGGCCACAGTGTGGAATATCTTCGCTACCAATTTCATTTGGCCGAAGCACCTTGTGCGGTTACTTGGAAGGAATTTGACTCCTTCGTCGAGCACGTAGAGATCAATTCCGCCTCTGTGCAGCCTGTCTTAGCTTGGGTCGAGCAACATTCTGAAACAGGAGGCGCACCCAAGGACGAAGTGTATTCCGAAGTCTTGTCGGCTTCAATCAAACGAAGGTTAGTTCATTTAGAAAAAGCAGCGGATGCGGTGCCGGGGCGCGAAATGAATTTGGAACTTAAAAACGCAGCTAAGCTACTGGACCTGATTGAAGTATTGATGATCAAAATCCCCGAATCGATCGGGGATACATTTTCGCCTGATTCGAGTCAGATCTCAAAATTATTTGATCAGATCGAACAATATTTTGCTTGGAGGAGTACTCCAGCTTACCGGTCGGCTAGAAGAAATGAGGAACGTTTACTGAAAAGAATCTTTAAAACAGATTTGGGCTCTATCGAACCATGGCTCGAAATCGTCGGATTGAAAGATGGGTATCGTCACCATCCGGAGTATGGTGACGAATGGAAAGCATTGATCAAAAACTTCCGAGAGACACTGCGGGACAGGTGCAGTCTCTGGCTAATATCACAACTCCTAAAGAAGGCGGAGTTTCTCCGGAATGTCCTCCGAGATGAAAAGCATGGCTACCTCTACATGGAACTATTCTTCGACTTGGAGGGGCCAGTCTGGAATAAGCATCAGAGGCAACTCCTAAGCAGCCTTCGGATTAAAACGGGTAATACGATACTTCAGACTAACGGCTACGAAATCCTTTCTTGGCTTGAGTCTCTTGTAACAGACAATAGAGAGTATGTTAACGAAGCTCGATCAATCTTGCAAAAGACCGACTTCGCTACGGCTCTTTGGAAGGCTTGTGTATCGGAGCCATTGAACCCAAAAGCAGTAGGTAGTTTGCGCGATGCGCGTGATATCTTGGTGTCCTTTGGAATTGAATGCGAGACGCCCGCATGGTGGTGCCGGATCGTGAAGGGCCTTCCGAAAAAAACACGGGAGTAAGATATCGAACTCGACAGCCTAGCCGCCAGCTTCCTCGAAGACCTCATCAAACAGGAGGGGTAGGTGTAGTTTCCCGCAGGCATCATTGACAGCAATGCTAGCACTGCTTACGATTTTGGCATGAGCACGACCTTAACCATTAGAAATCTTCCCCAGCCCGTGAAACATAAGCTGCGAATGCACGCGGCGAGCCATGGCCGCTCGATGGAGGCTGAGGCACGCGACATCCTGACCAGGGCCGTGGAGAGTGACGCAATCCAACCGCCCCGCACAGCGGAGGAGATGCGGGAACGGCTGAAAGCCGTGACGGGGATATGGAAAGACCGCTATGATGGAAAATCAACCGACGTGATCATGCGGGAATTAAGAGGCGATGATTGAAGGTTCCAGAGTTTTAGTTGATAGCAACGTGATCATTGATCTGATCCAGGATGATCCTCAATGGGCGGCCTGGTCCGCCGACGCCATCGCCGCCTCCACCAACGGCTGAGTCATGATCGACTTCACCCAAAACGGCGATCATTTGCTCATGCGTTATGTGCCTGAGAGAGGGGCGAATGACTGGCTGGTGAAGCCCTTGGAGTCGGGAGAAGACATTCGGCTTTCCGGCAGAGCATTCCACGTCCGTCAGGAAATCTATCTGCCTGAGATCGACGATGGCGAGTACGGAATAGATGCCTGCTACCGCTTCCTCGTCGGACATCTCGTTGATGATTACTACCAGATCGACCGTCGTTTCCTTGGCATTGAGTATGACTTGTTCATGCATCGCTTGCTTAAGTTCAGGCGTCCGATGTTTGTAGCCGAAACAAACATTTCGATTTTCCGAGGCTTTACCGATTACGGTTTCAGCTCCCTCTACGTCGGCGGAGAACATCCTGATGCGCTGCCTGAGAGAGTCTTCGAGGAAATGCTTCGCCAGTTCCCCAACACCTACGAGTTGAAGAAATACGCCAAGGCACGGGTCAGCAGCATGCTCCGCAACTACGTCCCCATCCAAGCAGACCACGAGGCCGAGTATCTCAAATACCGGCAGCGCAAGACCTCCGCTAAGGGCACCCAACCCAAAAGGATGTTTGGTGCATACGAAACCGATAAATTCGCGGTACTGGTCAAGAAAATCGAAGGCATGCTCGACAGAGCGGACACCTACAGCGAGGCAAAATGGCAGTCAGAGATTCTGCAAGTCATCCAATTCCTCTATCCCAAATATGTGTGCGCATTCCCCGAAGCTCCTGTCCGTGACACCTTGGCGGGCAAGGACCGAAAGATTGATTTCCTGCTCGTGGATGCCTCTGGCTACGTTGATGCCATCGAAATCAAGAAGCCGTTCGCTGAGTGCATTGTCACCAGTAACCTCTACCGCGACAACCACGTCCCCATGCGTGAGCTAAGTGGAACGATCATGCAGCTCGAAAAATACCTCTATCACCTCAATCGCTCGGGCCAGATGGGAGAAGATGAACTCAACGAACGGTATTCGGACCAACTCCCCGCCGGTCTGCATATCAAGATCGTGAATCCTTCAGGCATGATCATCATGGGCCGTGACACCGCCCTCACGCTCGATCAACGCACAGACTTTGAAATTATCCGCCGGAAATACAGGCATGTCGTCGAAATCATGACCTACGACGACCTGCTCCGCCGCTTGAAAACGATTCGCGACCAATTCAAACAGGACGAAAAACCATGAAGTCCCGCTCCAAGAAACTGGTCGAAACCAAAGCGTTCGACACTAACGCATGGGCCAACATCCAGGCCCTGCTCGAACTGCGGGATTCTTCGATCCATTTCTACAACCGGTCAGGCGCATTCCCCGTGCGCCTCCAGGAGATCGGCACAGCCAGCCTGAAAAACTTCGTCGGCGCCACGAAAGCTTGGTTTGGGCGCGACATGTCCGAGTTCAACTTTTACCTGATGCCCTTGTCGTTCATAGCCCTTCCTCAGCAGACCGAGGCCGTCGTGCTGAACCACGAGGAGAAGAAGTTCCTCGCTTTCGTGGGGAGCCTTGAGCCCGCGAACGACGATGCTACCTCCCCCTACTCCGTAACAGTAAACATCGACATCAAGTTCACCCGTTCAAAAGCCAAGGATGCGCTGGGTGTGAACCTTACCAACAATCCCAACGCCACCGAGGTCATCGTCTCCCGAGCCGACCGGACTCTGCCGCACATGGGGCTGACGAATTGGTAGGGTGCCCGCATTCGTAAATCGGACGTGGCCATTGCGAAGAACTATTTTAACGAGGCAGAACTCCGCGCCCTGAACAACCTCGTGGAGCAATACCTTATCTTTGCCCAATCGCAGGCGGAGCGCCGCGTGCCGATGGCGATGCACGACTGGATCGCGAAGCTGAAAGGATTCCTCACTTTGAATGACCGGGAAATTTTGACCCACGCTGGAGTGGGCACAGGCGTGCTGGTGATGGTAGGGCTAGGCTCAGGGGTGGGAGCCTATGGGCTTGTCGGTGGCGTGTCCAAAGTCGTGACGACGGGCAAAACAGGTTCGGGGCTTGGGGTCGACTGACTGTGTAGCATACTAACACCGCTGCTAAACAAAAGTAGGTTTAGGGCAAGTCTTGTTAATGTATTCGTAGGTCAGTATGTCATGAAAGTGGTAGTGAGACAATGGCTGAAGGCGAGAAGCTACATTATTTTGGGCACGACTTTAGAGTTACAGAAACAAACTCTAAACGCCTACACCGACAAGAACGTCATCTCTTAAATCGCCTCAAGCCCCATTATAAATTGCTTAAAGCCTAAACGTATAAAATTAAAGGTATGAAAGTAGCAACATAGTCGTCGAACACTGACCGGGCCCTCTTTAAAAATGATTGCGGACGCGTGGGGACAAACCTAAATCGGTCGTCATTGAAGATTTAGGTAGAAGCTCTGAAATAGGTCCAAAAGTTTTAGATGATTCGTTTACATCAATGGGTAAAAATAACTTCCGAGCATGCTAAGTAGACTGACCTGAATGGCACTAAGATAAGCCTGTAGTCTCTTTGATTATGAATGACTTAGGCAAGGAAGGGCATCCTAAAGCCCCCTTATCTTAGTGCCATTCTAGACTGACCTCCACGTTTGGCTTTCTCCACATTTTAAGCTCGACTGATGAGGTCCTTGGGAAAAGACTTCAGACTCGTTTACCCCATACCTTTGTTTATGAATCATGATATTGTCGAGTTCGGTTTAAAAAATCTTGTGCGTCACGACATCAGGCATCATGGAAATCGATCGACACTTTTCTGTGATGATTTTTCCCAATTCGGCGTATCCTTCCCAAGCTTGGCACCGCTTGGTCTAGGGGCACTTTGTCCTCGTGCCACATTATCCACTTACCACATCAGCAATCCCACGCTCCAACTTTATTTAAAGGAAGGTGAGCAAACGACTTCCGTACAAAGGCAGGATCTCGAGTGTTGGCCTTGGTTGACTTTAGAGCGGTCTATATTACCCAGTGCGGAAGGATTATTAGAAATAGAAGCGCGACATGTCGTGGTGGATGAGCGCACCTTAGCTTCTAGTTTCACCTTTACCAATCAAGGAACGGTTCCCATGACGTTGCGGCCAAGCTGGCGCGGGATGATTTCTGGCGAACATGAGCTTTACCTGATACCTTACTTCATCGGCACCGAAGCGGTGCCGCGCACGCCGTTTTTAGAGAAGATTAAAGAGGGAATAATCGGAGGCTTACGCATCTCGAAAGAAGGTAATGATTTACCTCAGGTAGCAGTCAGGATTCGCTCAACGGAAAATAAAATGGTGCCTCGGACAAAGGAAGGCCCCACTAAAACCTATCAGTTTGATTCACCTGAGCCGTGCGTCTTAGCAGCAAAGTGCTCAGTCGAGTTTCAATTTTGCACGGAGATCAATTTTATTGCGGCAGATCAGCTAGATTTTGTTTGGAAAGAAGAACCTGTAGTGGCTTTGGATTTTGCAGAATTGATTAGTTCCGCACGTGCCCGTTTTACTAAAAACATCAATCTTGCCAAAGAGCCGATCACGGCCGGGCCCGCTCTGGCACTGAAGGCGTGGCGTGCTCGGTATGCCTTACTACGTAATGGCATGCGGGGCCTGGATGGCGAGTTTGGAGATGAGTTAGCCTGTTTGTGCACTTCGGATAATACGGATTTTTCCTGCATCTTTTTTTGGGACACGCTATTTAGTTCCGTGGCAATTACGGATTTCCATTCCGCTTATGCCAAGGGTGCCATCCGCACTGCTTTTTTACGGCAGGATGAACGAGATGGCTCCAGCCCTGAGAGAAAATTTAACTACGTCCCCAAAGGTAAAAATCAACAACAGTCCCCACAATCGCCCGTGGCTTCTTGGGCACTACGCTCGTATTTAGCTAAGCATGATGACCCAGCCTTCCTCGCCGAGTTGTATCCTAAATTAAAAAAGAATCACGCCTTCTGGGAAATTTACAGCGACACGGATCGTGATGGCCTAGCGGAATATCGCTGGAGCGGGCAAGTCTGTGATAACTCACCGCTCTGGGATACCTACGTTTCGTTGGACACCACCACGGGCTGCGGTTGGATTCCACCTGTGGCCTCGGTGGCCTTAAATAGTTTTCTCCACTGGGACGCCATACAGCTGGTAAGTTTAGCGGAGCAACAAAACCTAGTAGATGACGCCTCCCATTTCCGCAAGCGAGCAGCCGACCTTGAAATGAATCTAATGAAAGTGTGCTACCTCCCTGATGAAAAAAGATTTTGGGACTACAATCACCACACCCGTAGCCATCGTCGGGTAAAAACATTTTATATGTTCTGGCCTTTATTTGCTGGCATGAGTGTGCCGAAAGAAGCGGCGCAGGACTTAATTGAAAATGTTTTACTCGATCCCCTGCAATTTTTTGGAGACATTCCATTTCCCTCCGTGGCCTATGATGAACCCACTCACGATTCTTTAGGTTATTGGCGTGGGCGGGCTTGGCCACATATCAGCTACTGGCTCCTGCAAACCTTGGTGCGCTACGGCTACGTGAAGGAAGCGAAAGAAGCTGCTCGACGGACGCTAGAGGCCTATTCCAGGTCAACTGGGTTTCCAGAAAATGTCGCGGCACAAGTGGGTGATTTTGAGGCTGCTGGTTTTTCTGATTATAACTGGGGTTGTGCCGCAGTTTATTTGATCGCTACCGAAGAATACTTGAAGGCTTAAAAATTTATGAATCATCCGTCAACATCTGGAGACATTAGCCGCAACAGTTGGCCTATTCGCGGGGTCAGTTTCGTGGGGTTCGTGGGGTCAGTCCTCGACTCTTGACATTAGCGTTGGTTAAGAAAAGTCTCAATGCTCAACGGGTTGATCTTCTAAACAAGAGCAGGAAACGCATCGCCAAGCTGGCGCTGCAATCGCTGTAGGGTGGGAGTTGCTCTACGCGGAGTGGGTTTAA
>JAWXCD010000091.1:0-58076 GCA_034440535.1 Verrucomicrobiota bacterium
AATCCGATCTATGTATATTCTGGATGCAAAAGGAGGAGCGTATTTTCTCCAAGAGGGAAACCCTCTTATAGTAGGCCGCTGGGGCGGATGCGACATTGTTCTCGATAGTCCGCACGCGTCCAGAACTCACGCTATTTTTTGGCGCATTGGCGATTTTGTGTATATGCGTGCCATGGGCAGCGAAATCGGTGTCAACCTGAACGGCCGCACGGTTTTTCAAGGGCGTCTTTCGTTGGGCGACGAACTGGATATAGATGGGGAGCGGCTGGTATTAAAGCGTTCCGTTCCTGCGGGTTGTGTCGAGCAAGCAACGAAAATGGATGTACTCGCCGCTGATCTCGAATACGCGCATACAGATACCGAATTTGATAACACCCAGCAATTCACCGGTAAATTTTTTCATATAACGCCTCGGTTAATCTTGAAGCTCCTGCACGTCGAACAATTAACGGGTGAGCTTACGCTTTTTACCGATGAATACGGGACCCTTAAAATTTATTGGGTCAAAGGCGAAATGCTACATGGCCAACCGGTCGAATTTTTCACTAGTGACTTTGTTGAAAAAGTCATATCACTCCCGGAGCTCCGTTTTAATTTTGACCAACAAACGGGCACCAAAATTCCTCAGCGCAATATTCAAGCGCAAACCGGCATCCTCCTTCAAGTGGAAGGCAGACCTCCTATGGCGGCATCGCTCAAACCCGCTACAAAATCCTCAGCTTCCTTTGCCAACATCCCCGCCCCTCCAACGACCATTCCACGTCGCTAAAAGTTAACTTTTAAATCTCACCGGTAATTTGCCTGCCAAAAAACCGAGCAACGCTTCCTGAGGTTTATCGTTCATGAATGGATACCGATTCACAAAGGACGCTAAGGCCGCAATTTCTTTCGGGCCCAATCCACTCTTAGTTCTCTCCCGCTGCAACTCGATCATTCGCTTGCGGTATGACCGTTTGAACAACAGATATTCATCAAGAACAGCCATCTTCTTCTTAAGGGCAAATCTATCCCATTGACAGATCGTGGAATGATTCAAATCTTTAATCCAAAGATGATTTCCATGGGGAAACACGTCGATAAATTTTTGGCGCAGGATCGATTGGTTATCGAGCAAGTCGCACTCGCTTTGGAAAAAGAAAAGTTCCATCAGCTGTTCCTTATCATGGGCAATCATATTCTGGACCTGCATGGATCCAACTTTTGGATCGAACAAAGCAGCCCTCACCACCCGCCCTTCCATTAGACCTGGATACTCTTCATACAACTTCGAGAAAGTATGGACAAAATTGTTACACCCTTGGCTATGAGCCAACACCAGAATCATTTGCTCGTCTTCCTCAGCTATAATATCCGCAATGTCCTGCGCGTAACCACCCGATACTTTTTCAGCTTCTCTATTGAGAACATCGCTCCCATCAAATGTCACAAGCCCGTCGAGATCAGAGATTATTTTACTAAAATTCACATAACTCTTGAAATGGACGGCCGATATATCGGGATCATAAATAGGGCGATGATTTGAGGGCCAACGTTCCAGAACTTTATTCGCAAAATGAATAAGCGCCGTGCCTTTATTTAACCCAGCCAGCGTTGCTGATATTCCGCTAAACGTAAACAGTCTCATGTGAACTCCCCTTTGATGTTGTTCCTAAATCCTGATGAAAAGTGGCTGGAAAAGCGATGGGTAATTGATGATCTTCCAGATGAAATACAAATGGTTTTCCATGCGCTAATGCTGCTGGAAAAATTTCCACAAAATTCCGTTTGCTCATATAAAAAATATTTCTCGCCCACAACAGACTATTATCCGGACATCGCACGGTCATTTCCGAAGTTGTCGTGGTAAACCCAGCCACAGATTTATCCATTGGTTTATTACTTATAGGCGAGGTCACCACTTGGGGAATCGATGAATATCCGTTTTCATGTTTAAGTATGATTTCTGACATCCCCGCAAGGTGAATGTCCCCACTCACAATAACCACCTGCTTGCCACCGGAATTCAACCCAAAAAGAACCAAAAGTATTCGTTCCAATGTCGCGCGGTTGCAATCTGATGTGAGCCCGTCCTCAAGGTCATCCGACAGTTTTGGCAATTCGGGCACACTCAATATTATTTCCGGCACAGCCAATGCCAAAGCGACAGCAAAACTCATGATCGCAAGGGGGATAAACATCATGTCCAACGAAGCGTGACCTACGGAATAGAGGCATATTCCCCATAACAAGATCTGCAACACCAGAAAACAAATCCGTAACATCGAACTGCTCTCAATATGATGTGTGATATTAAAAAGCGTCCTTGAAAAGGAGGAAAGGCGCCGGTCTTCATCCGTATTAGTTCGGAAGGGAACCACCGGTAACACCAGAAAAACCGATTCCACCGAACGAGGTAACGACTGTAATGCATTAAACAAGGCCGCTTCATGATCAGGAGCCAGTAGAACTTCCAGTTGCGCATTTTTATCGTGCCTCAAATCCACCATACACACGGCGGATGCACCTTTGGTCATGATAAACGATTTTGCGCCATTGACTAAAAGGGGATCAGGATTCCGAATGGCCTGGTATGCGATAAAAGCTTCCTTCGCGAGGTTAAAATAAAGTGTCCACTCTTTGGTAAATAACTTTCCATTAAACGATTCCATCCGCCCGCCCCATCCGTCAGTGATATCATGATCGTCCCACATCGCGATGGAGGGAATCCGCGCCAAAACCTTACGATAAGACGAGTGTCCCCAAAAAAGCGCGTAATTTTCAATGAAAAAACGGCGCAACTCCTCAGGCGAAGAAGTCCCTAGTTTCATCCGTAGCAGCATGGGTTTTTCCAACGCGTCATTGTAAACTTGATCACCGGCCATGACCAACAAGCGGGGCGCAGATGAAGTATTCAGTAAACCCTCCAATCTTTGCCACATCGTCCATCCATATTCAGCACTGCCGCGTTGGTGTTCGAACGGATTGTGGCAACTCAAACAAACGATCGATCCCTCATCCAAGGTGGCGTGATAAACAAAAAAACAATCAGAGGCCGTGAGTCCCTCCAGTTCGACTGCTGTGCCATTGGAACTTTTAAAATTATACGCGTACCTCTCCCCTTCTTTCAGGTGAATAAAATCAAAAGTAAAAACGCGAAATGTTCCGTACTCACTTTCGCTCCGAATCGGCGGGAGCACCATCGGATTGGTTGATTCAAGGTAACATAAGACCGATTCGGCAGTGTCATCGGGAAGGGCCACAACAATCCGAACACCATTCGCCAATGGCCCTAAAAACGGCCCTATAACGATCCTTTTTCGACCTGTCTCCCGCAATGAAGAATCAAGACTTGATTCCATAATACTCTCATTTTCTAGCGAAATTCGATCAGCCATTTTCGACGCGAACCATCCCGGATGGATCCCTCGAAAAAGAGGTCACGGGCAGCAGCGCAAGAACCCAAACCCAGAAATAAAAACAAGGCAGGGAAACAAAATGTGTTTAAAACGTGAACCCAATAATGCGGCACGCTCACGTAACTTTCAACCTTTCGCCTAACCAATACGGTTGCTCGATCATCCAAACTAGAGCTCCGCTTTATATAAAAGGTAGCTGAATCAATAGGATTAAATACAACAGCAGGTCGTCCTTCAATAACAAGTTCGACCATAGTGACTTGATCACGAGGGCTCAGAGCCACGATGCTTTTATGACCTTTGCGTATGTCTTCCGCAGACAGCGTGTGTATCGCTCGATCTGGGCCCCACAACATCCGTATGTTCATTCTAAAAAAATATAAACCTGTGCCCAAAAAAATGAGGGACATTAAAACGAGGGCTATAAATTGGTTGGGGCGACGCAGGTTCATTTAAAGAGATTTAAGGATAGTATCGGACGACCTTTAAAGGCGTCAATCACACAAAAAACTTTAGGACATCTTCTATCCGAATTAGGAGGGTAAGTTTTTGCGAAACTGACTCGGGGATTGGCCTATCACTTTGCTAAAGGTCTTAGAAAAATGAAATTCATCACAGAACTGTAATGTGGCGGCAATCTCTTTACTCCCCTTTCCGTTGTAGATCATGTGACAAGCCCGATCAATAACCCGCAGGATATGATATTTGCCAGGTGAAAATCCGCTCAGTTTCTTGAATTTCTTGCGAAAACTTTCGTGCGACATCCCTAAGTCCCGCGCCACAAACGCATACTCCCCTGTGCTGCGCGATTTTTCTTCGATCAAACTTTTAGCCCTCAAAAGCCATTCGTGATCGGTGCGCGGTCGACTGTGCGTTTGGAATACGCTTGCCACTTCGGCAAGTACTAATTGCAGTCGCGCCACCTCCTCAAGACTTTCCTCCATGGAGTCAGGCACTGACTGCCGCACAATTGATGATAACCGTTTGACCCAGTGATCGATGGGTTCAAGGTGGACTTTGGGGCGGTCACGCGAGAAAAAACCCGCTTTTGCCCATAAATCAAAAACCGGCCCATCAAAAACGAGATACAATTCTTCCCATGTTTTGCCAAGCTCCGGTCCATAAGCGTGGCTCACGTTCGGCAAAACAAAAAACAAATCGCCCTTCTGAATCTTAATGGCGGCGCCTAACCCATCGTGGTATTCCCCTTCCCCGCTGATGACGTAGACAATTGCATATGATCCCAAAGTGCGCATGGATTGACGGGAGACACCCACATTTTCAGGCAGATACCCCGTCCAGCTAATACGTCCAATTATGGATTTAAAGGGATTTTGCATCCGTTGCACGAAGAGTTTGTCGGGTTGTCTTTTCATTGCCAAAAAGTACATATATCTTACCAATGAAGCCATTCCGGGTCAACCTTTCAAGGCGTATAGTGCCTATACATGATTGATCTCTCCACCCCGACACTCACATCCCAAGGGCATAAAATCGACACTTCACCAGGGGCGTTTGGACTTTTGACGGATTCATCCGCACTCCTCGACTCGCCTGAGCTTCTTCAGCAACGGATGAAAAAAGAGGGTTACCTTTATTTAAAAGGGCTGCTGAACCAAACCGAAGTTATCGACGCGCGAATGGAGCTTTTAAAGCGATTGGACGCGACTGGGCGGGTTGATAAAAATCATCCTTTGATTGAAGGCCATGCATCACCTGAAGTGGTTGAATCACCTTTTCCTGATCTCACCAAGGACAACGCACCGCTCAAACGTGTTTTGTATTCAGGCGCGATGATGGAAACGATGACAAAGCTCCTTGGCGAGTCCGTTCGTCATTACGATTACACTTGGTTCCGTTGCATCGCTCCAAAAGGCCACGGTGTCTACCCCCATTCTGATGTTGTTTACATGGGTCGCGGGACTCACAACCTTTTCACAGCTTGGACGCCGATGGGTGACATTCCCCTCAATGTGGGGGGTCTCATGATTCTGGAGAATTCCCCGATGTTTATCGACAAACTCCAACCTTACTTGAAGCGGGATGTAGATCAATACTGCACGAATTATGCGGATGCGGATGATATTCGCACCGGTAAAAAGTTATGGCACTGGAGCGGTCAACTTTCAAAGAACCTTGAGAGCCTTCGAGAAAAATTCAATTCTAGATGGTTATCCGCTGACTTCAAAATGGGTGATGTCCTTATCTTTTCCGTGTACACAATCCACTCAAGCTTAGATAACCAATCAAACGTATATCGCTTGTCCTCTGACACTCGTTATCAATTGGCCTCCGACCCGATCGACGAACGGTGGATCGGCGAAAACCCGCCCGCCCATGGCGTTGCAGCTAAACGCGGACTTGCCTGCTAATTTCAGCCCCGCCCATCAATTAACTAACTAATTAATTAATTAATTATGACCACCGCCACCTTGCCCAAACTTGTTGCAATGAAATTTAATCTCGAAACGACACCCGACAAATTTGGGGTCATGGAAGATTCATCGCACCTTATTGGTAACCCCAAAGCGCTTCAGGATAAAATTCACGAAGATGGGTACTTGTATTTAAAGGGCGTGTTAGACCGCCAAAACGTTTTAGACGCCAGAGAAGAAGTGTGTCGGCGACTTGAAAGCGAAGGGTTTATCCAACCCGGCTGGACAGAGACCGAAGCCACTTGCGTTGAGGATAAGGTTATTGGATGGGCTCCTCATTATACCGAGAATAACCCAGCGTTAGATCAAGTCGTATTTGGCAAACCTATCATTGATTTTTACAAGAACCTCGTGGGTCCCGATGTCCGCCATTACGATTACAAATGGTTCCGCCCGTGTTCCACTGGGGTCAATGGAGCCCCTCCTCATTGCGACGTTGTTTACATGGGCCGTGGCACGCACAACGTCTACACAGCATGGATTCCTTACGGTCCGATTTCCTTCCAAATGGGACCGCTTATGATTCTTGAGAACTCATATAAAAATAGGCATCGCATTCAAAACTACCTGTCTCGGGATGTGGATACTTACTGCACAAACTACTCCGATGGTGATGACATTAAAACCGGTAAAAAAATGTGGCATTGGGAAGGATGGTTATCGAACAACCCTTACTCCCTTCGCGAAAAGTTAGGTGGACGTTGGATGGCAGCTGAGTTTCAACCGGGTGACTTCCTAACCTTCACCATTGAAACCATACACGCGTTTCTGGACAACCAAACACCGCATATTCGCATCACGTCAGATACGCGGTATCAATCCGCCCACGAATCAATTGACGAAAGGTGGATAGGCGAAAAGCCTCCAGCCCACGGGCTGGCCGGAAAACGTGGCAAAATTTGCTAATTCTTCGGGCTTTCCCAAAATAAATAATAAGACACCGGAAAAACCGGTGCCTTATTATTTCTTACTCCTGCTTAAAATTGTCTAAATAGCTTTGTCTTTAACTTCCGTGAAAGCTTTTTTCAAGTCATCCATAGCTTGATTTGCCTCCTGCTTTAGGCGATCAGCCGCTTCCCCAGACGAAGACTCAAGATCTTTGAGTTTCTTTTCAGCGAGCTCTTTTCTTTCCTCGAAAGTACTGACAGAGGTTTTCGAATCCACCGACGCCGTGCGGTTTGTTTCGGTCAAGGCGGCATTCTTAGCATCTATTTCTTTTTTTAACGCAACTCGTTCCTCCTCCATTTTCTTAATCTCTTCGCGTTGATTCTGCACATAAGTGCTTTCTTTAGATTCCACTTTTTCCTCGGCTTTTTGATCAGCCTTCGTTTCCGCAGTGGTGGTTGTTGTCGTTTTCTGGGCACAACCGGTAAAACCCAAGACAGCGACTACACTGACTAATATTGATGATTTAAATAACTTCATAATTTCTCCTTAAAATTTAATCGCCCCCAACGTCTCACTCGTCGCAGGGGCGAAAAACTGAATGATGGTTTCTTAGACTCTTGGTGAGCGCCCAATAAAGAACGACACGATAAACAGGACGAGGAACACGACAAACAGGACCTTAGCGATCCAAGCGGCCGTACCCGCAACTCCTGCAAACCCCAACACCGCCGCGATAAGCGCGATGATTAGAAATGTAATGGCATACCCTAACATATTTTCTCCTTTTTAATGTTCAAGGTTCACCGAGCTTCTTTAAGGACTCCGGTAGACCCAATTTGTTAAATAGCTAAGGCCGTGCCAAGTAGGTGGCCTGACGAATGTTGGAAAATTCACACCAAGGCCTATTCGTGAGTGAAATAAAGAAAAATGGTGGTCGGTACTGGGTTCGAACCAGTGACCTCCTGCGTGTGAAGCAGGCGCTCTACCACTAAGCTAACCGACCGGAGACCGAGAATACTATGAACGATTGAATGATGAGGCAAGCGGTTTTTAAAGTCCTATGGCCGTTTTGCCTTTATCCTTTACCTCGTTTATCCATAGTTTCAGTCAAAATTTTGCGAAGCGATGGAAGGTTAAGCGCCGGTGATTGGCAAGTATAGTCATCACAGAGATGCACAGCGTGTTCCCCTTTTTCCACGTTGATAGCCTGCAAATATTCCTGATGTTCGGAGAGGTACTTTTGGCCCTCATCACCATCGGCATAAATGACAACTTTGTTCGGAATATAATAAGCGTTAATTTCCCTTAAAAACGAAACAAGCGCGGGGTCGTCCCGACGAGAGGCCACTACAATTTGTTTTGATTTAGAAAGAAAGGCATCAAGTCCGCACAGCATCATCGGGACTCCCTCTGGCATCTTTCCAAGTTGATCCGAAAATCTTTGAAGAGTTACTTCCGCTTTATCGAGATAAGATTCCTGATGAAACATCCGACTCAATCGCACCAAGTTGAGGACCGTAATCGAATTCGGAGAGTGCTCGGCCCCGTCGTAATCTTCTTTTAACCTCAGCAGAATTTCTGAAACTTTGGGTGTACTGAAGTACCCGCCTTCGGAAGGATCAAAAAACAGACTGTCCATTTTCTCTTGAAGTTGGACGGCCCACTTCAACCAGTGCACATCAGATGTGGCTTCATAAATATCCAATAATCCTTGAATAAGGTACGCATAATCGTCGGCGAATCCTTCAATAGCCGACGGGCCTTTGCGGTAGGTGCGAAGTAGGGTGCCCGACTTTGGATTAAAAAGGTTTTTTTCGATAAACCCAGCCGCCGCTTCAGCTGCATGCAGGTAAACCATTTCCCCAAGAACTGACCCCGCCCGCGCAAGGGCACTGATCATGAGCCCATTCCATGACGTTAAAATTTTATCATCCAAATGCGGTCTTGGCCTTTTGGCGCGTACATCAAAAAGAACAGCAAGCGATTCTAGGAGCATCGTTTTAGTGGCTGTCTCAGACAGATTAAACTTCTCAGCCGTTTCTAGAAGTGGATGCCGCTCAATTAAAATGTTTTTATTCGTAAACTCGCCGTGCGGATCGATTCCCGCAGGTGCGTTACCCGCAGGTTCCACCCCATAGTGATAACAAAACACCTCGCCATTGGTGGGCCCCAACACCTTCAAAAGGTCTTCGTGTGACCAAACGTAAAAGGCGCCCTCTGCATGTTCTGGTTTACCTGCTTCGATAGTGCTATCGGCGTCTTCAGCTGAATAAAATCCACCTTCGGTTGACGTCATGTCTCGGAGGACATATGTCAGGATATCCCTCACGACCGATGAGAAAAATGGATCGTTTGTGATCTGATACGCCTCAAGATAAGCCACACACAGTTGAGCCTGATCGTACAACATCTTTTCAAAGTGCGGTACATGCCAAAATTCATCGACTGAATACCGATGAAACCCGCCGCCCACATGATCATGCATGCCACCCTGCGCCATTTTCCTGAGTGTAAAACACCCCATATCAAGCGCACTCTGACCTCTCGAACTTCCTTTAGCCTCTGCTGCATAGAGCCGGAACAGGAGATGAATCGAAGAAGGCCTAGGAAATTTTGGCGCGTGACTAAACCCGCCCCATTGCGCATCGAAAGCCCGGGTTAAACGTCCAAATGCACCATCCAGAAACGATTGACCCACAGGTTGTGTGTCCTTGTCTTTGATCGTCAATTTGCGCAGAGCCTCAATGACTTCAATTCCTTGAGCGTCAATTTTGGCGGGGTTGCTTTTCCAAGCCTCACCAATCTTCTGAAGAATAGAGCCGAACCCCGGTCGTCCGTATTTATCCGTGGGCGGAAAATAGGTGCCACCCACAAACGGTTTTAAGTCCGGCGTTAACCATACGCTCATGGGCCATCCCCCCGACCCTGAGGTCGCCTGAATAAAAGTCATGTACATCCGATCCACGTCAGGACGCTCTTCGCGGTCAACTTTTATATTGATAAACCCCGCGTTCATAATGGCTGCAATTTCCTCGTTCTCAAACGATTCATGAGCCATGACGTGGCACCAATGACAGGTCGAATACCCTATGGAGAGAAAGATCGGTTTGTTTTCCTTCTTCGCCTTTTCGAACGCCGCTGGACCCCAGGGCATCCAATTCACGGGATTATGCGCGTGCTGAAGTAAGTAAGGACTCTTTTCCCCCACCAGTTGGTTCGAATGTTTTGAAGATGATAAAGATGCCATTTAATTCCCCCTTAAAAGGCAAATTCTGTTTATCCATGCTACGAAAGTAAAGGACATTGATTACAACATGTATCGCAATGAGTTGCTATTGATGCATTGATTGTTGGGACTGAACTCTTTTGTTGATTCCCGATGTTTAAAGAAAAGTTGCGATCCAAGTAGATTCTCCTACTCCTAAGGCGGCAACCCATTTAAGGTACGGGGTATGGTAATGCTCGGTAAAAGGAATAAGTTGGAAATCATCAAAGAATCGACCCCAGGTCTGTATTTAAATGGGGGCGACGGGACGGAAATATTACTCCCTGGTCGTTACATCCCAAAAGGCTGGAAAACGGGGGATATCCTTGACGTGTTTGTTTATCTGGATTCCGAAGACCGTCCAGTGGCCACAACTGAAACACCGCTGGCCATGTTGGGAGATTTTGCCTGTCTGAAGGTCATTAGCATTAATAAAAAAATCGGGGCATTCCTTGATTGGGGCCTAGCAAAAAACTTGTTGTTACCCTTCCGTGATCAGGTCGGACCCCAAGTTGAGGTGGGGCAATCAGTGGTGGTCTATGTGGACATGGACGTTAAATCTTCGCGCCTTATTTGCACAATGCGCTTTAAAAAGCATTTTAGCCCACTTATGCCCCCCTACACCAAGAATCAGGCCGTTCAAATGTTGATCGCGACTGAATCGCCTTTGGGCTATAACATTATTGTTGATAACTTATACGAAGGTTTGCTGTACCACACCAACCTAGCGGGCCCCATTGCACTCGGGTCCAAGGTCACAGGCTACGTTCACCAGGTTCGACCCGATCATAAAATTGACCTCCGACTGGATGCCGCTGGATACAAAAAAACGATCCCCATCCGAGATCAGATTTTACAAATGCTCCACAAAGGGGGCGGGCGAATGAGGTTCGATGACAAGAGTTCTCCGGAAGACATACGCCAGGCGTTTAAGGTAAGCAAAAATACCTTTAAACTAGCTTTAAGTGCCCTCTACCGAGAACGGATGATCTCCTTTGAAGCCACCGGAACACACCTCGCACCCCCAAAAAAAGTCGGACGGTAATAGTCGCCTCTGGCATGTGGGAGAAGGAAAAGAGGCGAACACCAAGGCATTTAAGCTGCTTGAGTTGAGTCAGGCACTCCACTAGCTTTCTACTTCAACATGGCGACCGTTAACACAACTTTGGCTTTCGAAGAAAACATCCCGTTGGCCCCTCACACAACGATCGGTTTAGGAGGTAAGGCTCGCTATTATGCCAGTTGCCATTCAACGGAGATGCTGAAGGATGTTTTGCAGGCAGCGAAGGATAAAAACTTGCCTGTCCATGTGCTTGGAGGCGGTTCAAACACAATTTTTCCGGATAATGGCTTTTCAGGATTGGTCATTAAGGTGGCTCTGAAAGGAATGCAATTCGTTAAAGCTGAGGAGAGCATCATTGCACGCATTGCCGCAGGAGAAAACTGGGATGACTTTGTGGAGCGTGCGATCAATGACGGGTTTTCGGGTGTGGAGTGTCTTTCAGGAATTCCCGGGTTCGTCGGAGCTACACCTATCCAAAACGTTGGAGCGTACGGTCAGGAAGTGAAGGACTCGATTATCCAAGTTAAAGCTATTGACCGGCAGTCTCTTGATGAAGTGGTTTTTTCAAATGCAGATTGTCGGTTCTCCTATCGACAAAGCCGTTTCAAAAAGGACGACGCCGATAAGTATATTGTCACCGAGGTCTCTTTCAGGCTTACCCCCGAGGGCACTGCACAAATCAAGTATCCAGAGCTTAAAAAATATCTGGAATCCACGATTGACCTTTCTCAGTTGCCACCGGGAAAAATACAACTCCAAGAACTGCGTAAGGCTGTCATCACTCTTCGTAAGAAAAAATCCATGGTCGTCGATCCTACGGATCCAAACACAAAGTCTGTAGGCTCCTTTTTCCTGAACCCTATTGTCTCCAAAGATGAGTTTGAGCGGATCAAAGGCCTCTGGAAGGAATCAGGTCACACCAACGGAATCCCTGTGTTTGACGCGGCCACCGGGGTTAAGATTCCCGCTGCGTGGTTAATTGCAAACGCCGGTTTCGAAAAGGGACAACGCCTGAATGGCGCCAAAATTTCTGATCACCACTCGTTGGCTCTCGTCAATTGCGGAGGAACCACAGCTGATATCGTGGCTTTAGCTGCCCTTATCCGTGGTGGTGTCCACAAGGTGTTCGGCATTCATCTTGAACAGGAACCGATTTTTGTGACTGAATAAAGACAAGGCTATTGCCTCACTCTCTCAAAACTGAGGGCATTTGGCCCCCTATTGTTTATTTAAAAATCTTGCCAATTGACTTACCAATTTTATCAAAGAACCCTTCAACTTTGCGCCCTACTTCTTGGGGCAAAGATTCATTGGGACTTATCACATCAAGGGAACCGGCAGGGTATCGACTCGATGAAGCATTCTCCATAAGGTCAACCCAAATGGGAAGTGCCAGAACGCTGCCATAACCTTGGTTCATGATGGTTTTCGGTTTATCGAACCCCACCCAAACTCCGCAAGTCAGGCTCTCTGTATACCCCACAAACCATGCGTCAAAATAACTGTCTGTCGTACCGGTCTTGCCCGCAGCCCTTTTTGAAAAACCTAGTCCCCGCGCACTGGATGCTGTCCCCGTTTGCAGCACCTTTTCGAGTATACCTGAGGTTTTTAATGTGGCCTCGCGATCAAATATTTCCATTTGTTCAGGTTGATTTTCAAAGAGAACAACCCCCTTCGCGGTAACTACTTTTCGAATGAGGTAAGGCTTTTTTAATACCCCTTCATTGGCAAGCGCTGTGTACGCTGCGGTTAGTTTAAGTAACGAAGTTTCAAAGGCGCCAAGATAAATAGAAGGAACATTGGGTATGTCTTTATCTTCTCCTAGTCCTATGAGAGCGGCAACCTTGCGTGTTTGGTCCAACCCGACCATTTCACCTATCCGCACGCTCATCGTGTTGCGGGAATGAATTAGACCATAATAGGCAGGTTGCATTCCATTATAAGTCCCATCGGAATTCGCCGGTTGCCAAGATCCAAATCGACCAGATTTAACTTCGCCCTTTACTATCGGTCCGTCATCAATGGGAGTGTCCGGTTCCATACCCTGTTCAAAAGCTGCCAAATAAACAAATGGTTTAAATGTCGATCCTACCTGTCGTTGCGAATGTATCGCGCGATTGTATCGGCTCAATCGATAATCGCGTCCACCTGACAATGCCCGAATTCCCCCCGTTCTATTATCAATGGCTACCAACGCTCCTTGAATGTAATCAGTTGAGTCAGCTTCAGAATCCACCACGGCTTGAGCTTTTTTCGGATGCGCCCAGCCCCCGCGCCCTTCAATCCGGGTCAAGTGTTTATCAACCGCATTGTCGGCTATTTTCTGTAAATCAGCGTCTAGGGCGGTGTAAATACGAAGACCCCCTTGATCAATTTCATCGTCATCAAGCATTGAAGCCAACTCGTTACGCACAGCATCCATTGCATAATTTTCTTGGAACGGAAAGGCCCGCTTCTTTGTTACGAGAAGTCGGGATTTCTTGGCCTTTTTTGCTTGATCACTCGTGATGTACTTTAAGGTGACCATTCGATCCAAAACGGTATCGCGCTGTGCGTACGCGCCCTTAATGTTTCGCGCGGGGGAGAACCGATTGGGACTACGGATGATTCCAGCCAGCGTGGCCGCCTCACTCAAGTTGAGTTTAGAAGCAGGCTTTCCGAAATAGACTAGGGACGCCGTTTCCAGGCCATAAACACCCGACCCAAAGTAAATGCGATTTACATAACATCCCAGAATTTCGCCCTTGGAATAGTGTCGTTCGATGCGTTTGGCTACAAATGCCTCAAGGAGTTTCCGATGAATATTTTTTCCACCTAATTCAAAACTGTTTCTGGCTAACTGTTGTGTAAGTGTACTTGCCCCTTCCTTAAAAGATACGTGGATTATGTTTCGATACATCGCCCGGGCAATTCCCCGATAATCAACCCCATGATGTTTATAAAACCGACTATCTTCGCGGGCCAGAAGCGCTTTTTGAAAATTATCAGGGACTTGGCCCAGGGGGATGACCACCCTGTTTTCCCCACCCATCCGGCTGTACAACTTGTCATCGTGGGCATATACGAAAGATCGTTCGGGAATCTGCCACACCTTTTCGAGGTCGTACCGGCCCGCAAGGATAGAGTAAAATAAACAAACACCGATCCCTAAGGCAAACATGATGATCAATGGCCATTTCAGTTTCCACGCAAACTTCCCAATAAACTGTAGTTTTTGTGGTTTAGCAGGCACAGGTGTCTCCATAGTTGGGTATTAGAGTGGTGCTTTTTGCAGGAAATTCAAATTGTATCTAGAAATTCCGTAGTGTTAAATTGTCTATACGGTTTATGGTTGCCATCATAAAAAGGAAACGAAATCCTTTTCTGTTCTCCGTGCGATTAAACCCTCAGCGCCTACCAATCGAAAATCATAGCTCTCCATGGATCCGACTTCCCTAATTCTCCCAGCTATTCGAGCGGCACTTGAAGCGGTACTCCCTGACGTTTGCATTCAACGCAATTTACGTCGAAACGGCCGCGTCCTGAGTTATCAGGATTTTCATGTCTCTCTCGACGATTATACTGACGTGAGCTTGTTCGCAATTGGGAAGGGCGCGATGCCCATGGCCGATGCGCTACACGATCTTCTCTCTGTCTGTTCCCCAAAAACGCTTGTCATCACAAAAACACATCATGCAGACGCTTTTAGAACCAAAAAGAACGATTCAGTGCTGTTTAAATCAAGTGACGTTATCATTCACGAAGGGGCGCACCCCTACCCCGATGCCTCCAGCGTTGAAGCGGGTGAGATAATAACTCGATTTCTGAAAGAGCGAAAAAGGAACAGTCTCTTAATTTGTGGCATCACCGGCGGGGCTTCGGCTCTTGCGGTATCACCTATTCCCGGGATCCATTTTGACACGATCAAATTGATTAACCGGACGCTCCTGTCGAGTGGAGCGGATATTAGAGAAGTGAATTTAGTGAGGTCCCGGTTGGATACCCTTAAACGGGGAGGATTTGTAAACCTTCTGGATAATTCGGTTCATCCGGTGGCTTTTATTTTATCTGATGTCATCGGTGACCCGATTGAGACCATCTCGTCAGGTTTAACTTTTCATCCGCGCGCTAAAAACTTCATAATCGGTAACAACAGCCTAGCTTGTGAAGCCCTCTCTGTGTACGCCAGGTCGCTCGGATTTGCACCTGAGATCAAAACAAATTCACTTGCTGGGGACGCATTAGAACAAGGTAAAATGATAGCGCACGAAATTATGGCAGCAGGAAATAATAAATTCCTGATTTATGGCGGAGAGACAACTGTCAAAATAACGGGCTCTGGAAAGGGTGGGAGAAATCAGGAACTCGCTTTAGCTGCGGGACTCGAACTGGCAAATGCAGGCAACCAAGAATGTACTGTCGTTGCTTTTGGGACAGATGGCACCGATGGACCGACCGACGCAGCCGGGGCATGGGTAAATGGTTTGACCATGGATCGAGCTCGCCGATCGGGATTGGACCCGGAATATTTTTTAAAAGAAAACGACAGTTACAACTTCTTTAATTCTGCAGGAAGCCTGATTAAAACCGGCCCAACGGGGACAAACGTATCGGATATCATCTTTGCATTTCGTCCGCTCAAAGCCTCCGCCTAGTGGTATTACCTCCGATATTCTCGAACAGTATCGAACCATTCCTCAACCATCTTGGGCTTTTTTACTTCTGCAACGGTTTTTCCATCAACAATGAGTTTAACCCACCAACCAATGATTGGATCAAATGTGGAATCCAACTCAGGGGCCCCCGAACTGACCAAGGAAGAGGCATGAGCCAAAAATGTTTTATTTTGGCCTTGAACGAGTTGATCGACAGTAACTTCTCCGGTCAATTTGTTGCGTCCGGCGGTACGGGTATTCACAAAAATGACGTAAACAATCTTACCCTCCTTCTGGAGTGTAGGCCCTTGGTTCTCCAGCGAAATAATCAGATCTAGGCTATTGGGCATTGCTATCTGAGTGTTTCCACTCCCAGGAAAGCTGGCTGTAAAGGGCACCTTCCTTTGAACTGACATATGGATTTTATCGGTTTTTTCTTGGGCGCTAACGATCCCAAGGCCGAGAACAAGAAAAATCAGAGCCGCAAAATATTTTATCATATAGGAACCTTAATTAAATTACCCTCTTCATTAGACAGGTGACAGCTTGAAATATTCAATCTCAAGCTCCTTTGCCAACAATGGGCCTTCCATTTGCACAGTAACCTTCTCCGCTGCCTGTCGACTTAATAACACTTCGCTTCCCACTGCAATATCCTCGCCAAGCTTGTACGCAACGTTAACTTGATCCCCAAAAATGTCGTCCTCTAAATGAATGATACATCCATATCCGATTCCCACACAACATGTTATATCTTTGTAATTCAATGCCCGTATCTTTTTAGCCACTTCGACGGCTTCCTCAACTGTACGGAAGGTCGCGGTAAAATTGTCCGCTTTGCATTCAAAATAACAACATTGGCTGTCTTTAAAAAAAGTCTCAATTTTTTGAGCAAATATACGAAAAGCTGATAAAAAATATAAAATACCCTTTTCCCTCGTGAGTCTTGTGAACCCCGTCATATCTGATACGAGGATGGCGTACTCCCCACTTGCCTTAGACCAGACATCTTTCTCCATCAATGCACGGTCAACTTTTCCGGCATTAACATCTCCCAGCAGCCGATAAAGTTCATCACGTGTCATGATTGGAGAGTATCCGTTATTGTGGAGGTGGCTTTATGGCAGGTGCATTTGTCGAAGCAGATGCGCCTCCGGGCTTTTGCAGTTTTAGGACGAGTGCTTCCAGGTTGGCTATTTTGATTTTTGTCGCATTGCGCTCACGGTTCAGAAGAAACTCAATATCCTCTTTGTCCTTCTTTAATTGCTCGGCATTTTTAACAATCTCGTCTCTTACTTTCTGCAGCTCAGCCTTGGCTTTTTCGGCATCCATCTTACGTAGTTCCACGGCGTCTGAGACACGTTCCTCGGCTTCAATACGAACTTCCTCAATTTTCTTGGAGGATTCAGTCGTGTATTTTTCAGTTATTTCTTTCTCTTTCGCAGCAGTTTCATTTTTAGCTGCGGCGATTTGTTTAGTTGAATCGCTCTTAACTTTAGCAAGTTCTTCTTGAACAGGTTTAATGCTTGCAGGCATAGCCACAAAATAGAGATAACCGGCTAACCCAAAACCCAAGAGACCTAAAACCCCTGCCACAATCCAAGGAATGAGTGCTGCCTTTCCTTCGGATTTACTTGTCACTTCAACAACAGGAACCGTACTTGCAACCTGTGATGCCCCCGGCGGAGGGTTAACTGGAGCCGGTGGGGCGTTAGGAGGTGCAGGGGGTGCGTTATGTTGGACTGGAACAGTCGGATGGAAAGGTGGAGCAGAACCGCCGCCTGGAGGAACTGGGGGTGCTGGTGCGGCTGGCGCCTTATGGGCCAACGATAACTTCGGAAGAGCTGGTTTTGAGGGTTCAGAACTCATGCAAGAAAGAGAGGTTATATAGACATTGTAAAATTGTCAATGAAGAGCAGGTCGCCCACACGCACGCTAATAACGCCGACGACGCTCTTTGGTCCCTCCGATACAACGAATAATTGCTTGAGTTGCTTCAATAACACTTGTTCCTGATTTAGGTTTACCGCCAAATAACAAAAATCGCTCGCCAATTTTTTGAATAAAATTTTTATAAAGCCTTATAAATCATTTGGTTGCGACTGGCTCATTAAATCAATTTGACATAATCAATTTGGTTGTTAGGTTATCACCCACTTATGGCCGTACCTATTTCTCAAATGTACACAGTTGCCTCGTATGTACTGGGCAAAAAATTAAGCAAAACCAAGCGATACCCTCTCGTTTTGATGCTTGAACCTCTCTTTAAATGTAATCTGGCCTGCGCCGGTTGTGGAAAAATCCAATATCCTGAACATATCATTCAGCGGAGACTGACTCCGGAGCAATGTTTTGCAGCTGTAGAAGAATGTGGAGCACCAATGGTGAGCATTCCTGGCGGCGAACCCCTTTTACATCCGGAAATTAAACAGATCGTAGAGGGTCTGGTCAAACGTAAAAAGTATATTTACCTTTGCACGAACGCCATCCTCCTGAAGTCTAAAATCGATCTTTTCACACCTTCAAAGTATCTGACCTTTAGTGTTCATCTCGATGGCTTAAAGGACGAACATGATCATGCGGTATGCCGCGATGGTATTTTTGATGTCGCAGTTAAAGGCATCAAAGAAGCCCTTAAACGCGGGTTCCGTGTCACAACCAACACCACACTATTTGATGACGCAAACCCCGAACGGGTACGCGAGTTTTTTGATTTCCTCACTGGTTTGGGGATTGAAGGGATGATGATTTCACCTGGGTACGGGTACCAAAAAGCCCCGGATCAGGAGCATTTCCTTCAGCGGAACCGGACAACAGATCTTTTCAAAAAAATCCTTCACCAACCAAAACGCGAATGGAAGTTTAACCTTTCTCCTTTATTTCTTCGTTTTTTGCAGGGGGAAAAAGACTACGAATGCACCCCTTGGGGCATGCCGGCCTATAACATTTTTGGGTGGCAGAAACCTTGTTACCTACTGGGTGAAGGTTATGCTTCCTCATTTAAAGAATTGATTGAAACCACTGAATGGGACAAATACGGCAATAAAAGCGGCAACGAAAAATGCACGGATTGCATGGTTCATTGCGGGTTTGAAGCCACAGCTGTTAACGATACTTTTGGGAGTATACGCGGGTTCATGGATACCGTTAAGTTCACGATCAACCCTTCCTTGGTGTAACAAATGGCAACCCCTGAACTTCTTAAAAGCATCGAAGTGGGCATGGATTATCGTGGCGATGTCACGGTCGACCTTCTTGACGGCAAATCAATCGAAGGTTTTCTTTTCGCATGCGACCAAAAGGCGGCCGAGCCTTTCATTCAAATGTATCTTAAAGGTGAATCACTTCCCATCAAAATTCAGGTCATCAATCTCAAAGAAGTCCGGATCACCGGCGAGGACACAGCGGCTGGAAAATCCTGGGAAGCTTGGAAAGCCAAACAAGAAGCTGTCAAATCTTCCGCTCAATAACGGCGCATTTAATTTTCAACTTCGCTCTACCGTACTTCTGGACAGGGTAGGGCGCTGATAACCTCTTAAGTTTCAGCCACTCTTATTTATCACATGATTTTATATTCAATTGCCACTGATCGGCCCATACCACTAAGATAAAAAGCGAACCGGGTATCAGGTTCCATCGCCCAAACAAAAGCAGGTCCGCGGTCCATACCACCTCCATCACGTTCATAGTGATGACCAAAAGAATCTGGCTCGTTGCGCAAACTCTTGGAAAGAGTCGGCTGAGGATCCACACAACCATCATTATTTCAAAAAAACCTATGGTCCGAGTCATTAAAAGCGCGTGCTCATCTCCAAGAAAGCGCCCCACGATTTGACGGTGCCTTGGAACCATATCGAGCACCTTGCAGAAAAAGCCACTCGCAAACCAAACTGCCACGATAAAAGCTCGAGTGAGCCACCCTATGTTTTTTAATTTATCATGATGATAGTTCAGACTCATTGGTTAAGATCCCCTTTGGGGGTCTTGTGTAAATGTGGTCCTAGAGGAATCCTCCGAAAGTCATAAGTGTGGACCCTCGCTTGTTATAAGATTAAAATTCGAACTGAAATAATTTTAATCCTTGAGATTCTTTATCGTCGCCTTGGCGATTCAATCGACGCTCCATGACTGAGGGAACGAAATTTCTTGATCCATCGCTATACGAAGCGGGGGCGAATGGGTTAACGAGTTGAAGAGGGTTTCGGGAGCGGTATACCTGAACACCTACTCCAGAAACGGCTGTACGCCCGCCATTGAACACCTTTCGGTCAATGCGATCTTTGTTGGCACCCAATGAGGGAATGACAACGCGAGAATCCTTTTTTGTACGTGTACCAATCTCAGTACGAGTCACACGATCCTGCCCAAAGCTGATTTGTGCAATTGAAAAAATGGCTACGGCGACTAAAAAATTTTTATTCATAAAATCCTCTTGTTAGCTCTTCAGCATATAGGATACCTGAAAAGGAAAACAAGGGATTTAATCAATCCGACCCATAGTCGCCGGATGGGTCACTGGACGTTACCGCTCTACGGGTTTCATGTTTTCCGTAAAACACCGGATTAACTTGCTTAGTGTGTCCCGCATTTCTCGACGGTCAACTATGAGGTCTACCAATCCACGCTCGAGGAGAAACTCGGCGGTTTGGAATCCCTTCGGAAGATCCTGATGCGTCGTCTCCTTTATCACGCGAGGACCAGCAAAGCCTATCATCGCATCCGGTTCGGCTATGATCACGTCTCCGAGCGATGCATAGCTGGCCATAACCCCCGCTGTGGTTGGGTTGGTTAAAACGGAAATATAGGGCAAATTCGCTTGGGCATGCCGGGCTAGCGCCCCACTTGTTTTGGCCATTTGCATCAAACTCAACATTCCTTCGTACATCCGCGCGCCACCAGACGCGGATATGATAATCACAGGCATGCTCTCGCGGGTCGACAGCTCAATCGTTCGTGTAATTTTCTCGCCGACAACTGATCCCATGCTCGCTGCTAAAAAACTAAAATCCATCACGGCAAGTCCAACGGCTTTGCCTTCAATAAGTCCTTTGCCGGATATCACAGCATCATTAAGTCCGGTTTTTTTACGATAATCCTCAAGTTTATCAGTATAGGAAGCCGTTCCAGTAAACTTAAGGATGTCCACGGCCTTCATTTCGGCGTCCATCTCCTGAAAAGACTCCGGGTCCACAAACGAATAGATCCTGTCATAAGCCCCGATTGAGTTATGATGATCACATTTCGCACACACACGTATGTTTTTATCGAGTTCTTTACAATAATTAATCTCGCCGCACTTGGGACATTTTTCCCATAGCCCATCGGGGATATCGCGTTTTTTAACTTGTCCTGACGTATACGTTGGTTTTAAGAAATTCGCCATAATGCTGTAAATAACGTTATAGTAACCCGCTTTTATTTAACCTCGGGCCACTGTTAGTACCAAAACCTTTCGTGCCCCTGCCTTTTTCAAGAGTCGACTGCATTCGTGCGCCGTGGCTCCAGTCGTAAATACATCATCTATTAAAGCGTAATAGCCTCCGCGCAACTCAAATTTATTATTCAAAGCGAAGGCCTTTCTTAGATTAGTTAATCTCTCAGCCCTATTCATCGTGACTTGAGAATTTGTGTACTTCACCCGGTTGATCGCTTTCAGGATCGGTTTGCCAGACTTTTCAGCCAATGTTTGAGCCAGCACTTCCGACTGGTTAAACCCTCTTTCTCGTTTGCGAGCGGGGTGTAAGGGAATGGGGATCAACCCGTCAATCTGCCCCCAATCCTCCACCAGATGGGTAGCTTCCTCTATCCAGAGTCCTAATATATTCTTGAGCCAGAGCTGTTGTTCGTACTTGAACTTATGAATGAGCTCTCGAACGCTGCCCTTGGCAATATATGCGGCTCTCGCTTCTTCAAAAGCAAACTCCAACTTCACACAGTTGGGGCATTCAAATTCCGACAATATTTCACCCGCATACATCAATCCGCATCGGCGACAATAAGGTGATTCAATTCGAATCCGGTCTTCAATGGCTTCGTCGCATACCCATAGCTTGTTTTCTGCTGGCAGCGGGACATGGCTTAATACGCACGTCCTCGGATAGACCAATCCAATTAATCGCTCAAAATTGATTTTGATTCCCGCGCCGATTTTCATAAATCGCCATGACCCCCCAGAACACGAGCAAAATCATGATCCCATATACCCCGTCATAAATTTCATCCCCTGCCAGCCAAGGTCTAGATATGTTCTCGGTGCTGTCGGTCAAAATTTTGGTAGTTTGTAGGGTAAATATCCACCCAGCGTGCAGACCAATACAAAAATAAATCGATCCTTTTTTTAAAAAACTATAACCCAAAACCATTCCCGCAAGAAACAAACTGGCAAAGTCATATAAAACGGCCTGTGGATGCAGAAAATTTTCGAAGCTTTGTGGAATGAGCTCAAACCCTGCTGTCCACGCAATTTCAACGTTCCCAACGTCGGCGGCTGGTTTTAAAAAATGAATTGCCGCATAAAATAAACTACTTAGAAAGAGTGCCCACACCACATGGATCCGTTGTCGAAGTTGTTTCAGTATGATCCCCCGGAAAAAAACTTCTTCTAATCCCCCCACCATCACACATACAACGATCGTCCAAATAATCTTCTCAATTTTTGCATCGGCCCTTATCTCACGCAGTCCAGTGCCGAGCGTGATAGCCGCCAAGATAAACATTGAAATGACGGCAAATACAAACCCCCAAAAGAATCTCGATGACTTCTCAATCTCAGCACTTAACCCAATATCGGACCACGTCGTGGCAGCGATTCGCCGAAGCATGACGGGAAGCAGGACCAACCCGACGACCATGACTGTGCGCCTGAAATAAAGGGCAAAATCCTTCTGCTGCACCCAATCAAACACATGGTTGTTGAGGTCCGCAGCCTGAACCAGATTATAGACAACAGGCGAGACAATAGCGCTGATGACCACGACAGCCAAAACGTACAGTGTTATGACCCAAAACGTCTTCAATATTTATTCCACCACTTTGATGTGCAGTTCTTTGAGTTGCCGTGGCTCAACTTCCGCGGGAGACTGAGCCATAAGATCGTGGGCACGTTGATTCTTAGGAAATGCGATGACGTCCCGAATACTGGTCGTCCCACACAGAATTGCTACCAAGCGGTCAAGGCCAAGAGCGATTCCTCCATGAGGCGGAGCTCCGAACCTGAATGCCCGCACCATATACCCAAAACGGGCTTCTGCGATTTCTTGTGGAATCTTTAACAAGTCTTCAAACAATTTCTTCTGCACGTCAGGTTGATGAATTCGAATACTTCCTCCTCCAAGTTCAGTCCCGTTTAATACGATATCATAATGCTGACCTCGGACTTGGGTCGGCGCATCGTCCAACTTGGCAATGTCTTCGACCACAGGGGAAGTAAATGGATGGTGAGTCGATACATACCTATTGCTGTCCTTATCGTGAGTCAGCAACGGAAAATCCACAACCCACAAGAAATCAAACACGGTGGTGTCCAATGAAACTAAATTCATCTTAAGCATATACTCGATACACTTGAGTCGAATCTTTCCCAACACTTCACAGGCAGCGAGCCATTCGTCGGCTCCAAATAATATGAGGTCCCCGTCCTTTATATCGAGTTTCTCGATCAACGCTTTCTTTTCGGCTTCGTTGAAGAACTTGACGATGGGTGATTTCCATTCGCCGTTCTCAACTTTTATAAACGCAAGGCCTTTGGCCCCCGATGCTTTGGCGAGGTTTGTCAGATCGTCAAGTTGACCGGCGGTCACCACGGCAAACCCTTTAGCATTAATAGCTTTGACCACCCCTCCTCCAGCGATCACTTTTGAAAACACCTGAAAACCAGAACTGCGAAACTCCTCAGTGAAATCCACTAACTTCAACGCAAACCGGCGATCGGGTTTGTCGATTCCATAAGTATCAAGCACCTCCCTAAACGTGAGCCGTGGAAAGGGCGTCGGGATATCAATCCCTTTTACTTCTTTCCACACTTTTTTAAGTAAGTTTTCGATCAAGAAATATATGTCTTCCCTAGTAATAAAAGACATCTCAATGTCGATCTGCGTAAACTCAGGTTGACGGTCCGCGCGTAAATCTTCGTCACGGAAACACTTGGCAATCTGAAAATACTTTTCAATTCCAGAGACCATCAGCAGTTGCTTAAATTGCTGAGGGGATTGCGGAAGCGCAAAAAATTTTCCTGGGTTAGCTCTTGATGGGACGAGGTACTCACGGGCGCCTTCAGGGGTACTTTTAAAAAGGATTGGTGTCTCAATTTCAAGAAAGTCCTGCTCGTTAAAAAAGTTTCGTACCGTGTGGACTGTTTTGTGCCGCGTTTTTAAATTTTCTAACATCGGACGCCTGCGCAAATCCAAATAGCGGTAGGTTAACTTTAAATCTTCATTTGTTGGTTCATAATCGAGGGGGAACGGAGGTACCTCCGACTTGTTCAAGACTTCCAACCCACTGGCAACGATATCAATGGTGCCTGTTGCGACTTTTGGGTTCTCGGTCCCTGTCGGCCGTTTCGTCACTGTTCCCGTTATTTTCACAACATCTTCAGACCTCAAATGCTCCGCCACCTGAAATATGTTCTGGTTCTGTGGATTAAATACAACCTGCACGATTCCTTCGCGGTCTCGGAGATCAATAAAAATGACTCCTCCAAGGTCCCGCCGGATATCTACCCATCCTGATAGGGTCACTGATTGGCCAATGTGAGTGTCACGTAGTAAATGCAATGATATAGAACGATACATAAGTGTTTAACCTCCCAGTATTTCAGGGAACGCAGAACCTAGGTTTTGCCAATTAAAAAGGCAATATTTAAACCACCCTATTCGAATAAAAAAGCCCGGTTATCTTTCGATAGACCGGGCTTATAAAATAGGTCAAAAAGTTATTCTTTTTCCTTCTTTTCAACAACTTCTGCTTCAGCATCAACGGTCTTAGGTTCTAAGCCTTTAACTGATGACTTCTTCTTGGCATTGGTCTTCATCTTCTTTTCAAGAGCCTTGAGTTCGTCTACCTCTCCTATAGATCCAGCACCTTCCTTGACAATTTCAAGAAAAGCCATGGGAGCTGCATCACCAATACGATTTTCAAGTTTGATAATTCGCGTATACCCGCCTTGGCGTTCAGCTTGAATCGGAGCAATTTCTTTAAACAACTTGGCAACCGCCCCTTCATTACGAAGACGACTTGTAGCCAGGCGACGATGATGAATCGTGCCCTTTTTAGCGAGAGTGACTAATCGCTCAGCCAAAGGTCGTGCCGCCTTGGCTTTTGCCAAAGTGGTACGGATACGACCGTGTGTAAAAAGGCTCGATAGCAAATTGGCAAACATCAACTCACGATGTTTTGATTTACGTCCCAATCGGACTGTTCCATTACGATGTCTCATATACTATTCCTTATTTAGCCGTTTAAGGCTCTTTCGCTTACTTTAACCCATCGGCCTTTGAAGGCTCGAGCAGATTGGCCTCGAACTTCATGCCAAGTCCCAATTGCAGTTCCGTTAATTTTTCTTTAATTTCGTTCAAAGACTTCTTACCGAAATTGCGGTACTTTAACATTTCAGCTTCCGATTTCATCGCCAATTGACCCACTGTGGTAATGTTAGCGTTGTTAAGGCAATTCGCCGCACGCACAGAAAGCTCAATCTCGTTGACGCTCATCTGCAAAAGCTTACGCAATTTGTTATTTTCTTCGGATATTGCCTTTTCAGGCTCTTCAAATTCAATAACAGTATTATTAAAATCAACAAACACGTCTAAATGATGACGTAAGATCGCAGAAGCCTGGGTCGTTGCGTCTTCAGGCGTAATACGTCCGTCAGACCAAACCTCAAGAACCAGACGATCGTAATCAGTCCGTTGTCCTACACGGCAACTCTCGACAGCGTACTTCACTTTGCGAACTGGTGAGAACAATGCGTCTACAGGAATAACCCCAATGGGCATATCCTGCTTCTTGTTTTCTTCGGCACTCATGTAACCGCGTCCGACACGTACCTCAAACTCAGCCTCAAACTTTTGCTTTTTATCAAGGGTACAAATATGGTGACCCGGATTAATGACTTCCAAATTCTGGTCACACTGAATATCTGCAGCTGTAATTTCGCCATCCTTATTGACAGAAATACGAGCACGGTGAATTTCGCGATCGTGAATTTTAAACAAAACTTTTTTAAGGTTCAAAATAATATCCACCACGTCTTCTACAACACCAGGGATGGTTGTGAACTCATGAAGAGCTCCTTCAATTTTTGTACTTGTAATTGAAGCACCTTCAAGTGATGACAAAAGCACACGACGCAGAGAGTTTCCAATTGTGTGGCCATAACCAGCTTCAAAAGGTTCTGCAACAAACTTTGCGTAATTTTCCTTAGCTGATTCCTCTTCTTTAACGAGGCGCTTCGGCATTTCAAAACGTCCAAGACGTACTGGCATATATTAATCTCCTAAGCCGGGTTTCCCTGTCCTGCGGGTTGTGAGGACAGGACCTACGGCGATTTATTTTGGTCCCGCTTACACTGAAAAACAGCGCTACTTATCTTGAGTAAAACTCGACGATCAATTGTTCATTGATATTGACCTGAATCTCATCACGTGAAGGAATCCGGTTCACCGTCGCTTTAAATTTTTCCTTATCCAAGGAAATCCAATCAGGACAAACCTGTGACGGTGCCCCTTCTATGGACTTAGTGGCTAACTGACGACTCCGGGGAGTATCTTTAACTTCCACAACGTCGCCTTGTTTAACTTGAAAAGAGCATATGGTTGATTTACGGCCATTCACCTTAACATGCCCATGGTTAACCATCTGCCGAGCGCCACGACGCGTGGTGGCAAAGCCAGTGCGGTAGATAAAATTATCAAGACGCGTTTCGAGCATCTGCAAAAGGGTTTCACCAGTTACACCACGCTTTTTCTTTGCGCGCTCAAAGAAAATCCGGAATTGCTTTTCCATCATTCCATATTGGAAACGGAGCTTTTGCTTTTCAGCAAGGGCCACAGCATAATCCGAGTTTTTACGACGGAGTTTTGGACCGTGGATTCCCGGAGGATAATTTTTCCGTTCCAGTGCCTTGGAAGGACCGAATAGGGGTACGCCAAAACGGCGGCTGATTTTTGTTTTTGGACCAGTGTAACGACTCATACAAATTCCTTTTAATTAAACGCGACGCTTTTTCGGTGGACGACATCCATTGTGTGGAACAGGAGTGACGTCTTTGATAATAGTAATTTCCAAGCCAATAGCTTGCAAAGCACGAATGGCTGATTCGCGCCCTGAACCTGGACCTTTAACCCACACCTCAACTTCACGAAGTCCATGCGACATAGCTTGACGTGAAGCTTCTTGAGCAACAACTTGAGCTGCATATGCTGTGCTTTTCCGGGAACCTTTAAACCCACACTTACCGGCACTTGCCCAACCTATGACGTTTCCATTTAAATCTGTAAACGAGACGATCGTATTGTTAAACGACGCCATCACATGAGCCACACCCGTTGTAATGTTTTTAGCACCTTTGATTTTAACAATCTTCGGCTTTTCAACCGGAGCATTTGGATCAAGGCTTAAACTATCAAGCGCCGGAGCGGCCGTTGCGGCAGGAGCTGATGATGCAGCTGCCGTCGCATCACCCTTTTTAGGTTTTGGCGTTGCTTCTTTCTTTTCTTTCTTAGGCTTTACTTCTTCAGACATAACTCAAACTCATTTCTTAATTTAGACCTTACCCGCTTTCGCATCCTTATTGCGCTGGACGCCTACTGTCTTACGTGGACCTTTTCGCGTACGCGAATTTGTCTTCGTCCTTTGACCACGCACTGGCAAACTCCGCCGATGGCGGACGCCACGATAACAGTTGATCGCCTGTAAACGCTTTAAATTCTGTTGAAGATCCCGACGCAAGTCGCCTTCAATTAAATATCCGTTCTTAGTGATCACAGACATTATCTTTCCCAACTGCTCGTCGCTACATTCTTTGGCGCGAAGATCAGGATTTATTCCTGCTTCCTCCAATATTCGTGTTGCGCGGCTTGGGCCGATTCCATAAATATAACGAAGCGCAATTTCTATCCGCTTGTCGTTGGGAATATCAATTCCTAATAAACGTGGCATATCTCTTTTTCTCCTAGCTAATTATCCCTGGCGCTGTTTGTGCCGGGGGTTTTTGCAGATTACACGGACTACATTTTTCCGCTTCACAATCTTGCATGCTTCACACAATCTTTTTACTGATGGTCTTACTTTCATTTTTCTATCCTTCTTGAACCTCTATGATCCGCCCCTTACTCAGATCATAAGGGGTTAAATCTAATACAATTTTTTTTCCTTGCTCAATACCTATTTTCAATTTTTTTAATTCAAGAGACAGGAATCCAGTAAGTCGATGCCCATTAGACAGACTTACTTCATATGTCTCATTGCTATTTACTCTTTCTACCGTGCCTTCCAATCGAATTACATCGCTAGTCGACACGTCAAAATCTCCGGATCACCTTTAGTCACCAGCACCGTGTGCTCATCGTGACATGATGGTTTGCCATCCAACGTTACCACCGTCCACTGATCACTCAATATCTTAAACTTACATGTACCCATGTTCACCATAGGCTCAATCGCCAAAGTCATTCCGGGCTTTAATTTCTCGCCATACCCCGGCTTTCCATAATTAGGGATCTGAGGCGCCTCATGCAACTGCGCCCCAACTCCATGTCCTACAAGATCCCTCACAACCGTAAATCCGGCCTCAATAACCACCTGCTCAACGGCGTAACCAATGTGTCCAACCGTATTGCCCGACCTCGCTTGTTCTATTCCAGCAGCTAATGCTGCCTTGGTGACTTGCATCAGTTTGGCAATTCCAGAATCCACGACCCCTATGGCCACGCTCACTGCCGTGTCGCCAATGTATCCATCTAAATTCACTCCAATATCCAACTTCAAGACGTCACCGTATAAAAGTTTTCGCGTCCCTCCGATTCCATGCACAATTTCTTCGTTAACAGATATGCATATTTGGCCGGGAAAACCATTGTATCCTAAAAATGCACTTTTACCACCGGTTTCGTGGATTTTTTCAGCTGCCAAACGATCTAACTCCCCGGTTGATATCCCCGGAACAGCCAATGGTATCAGTTGTTCCCTAACCCTTGCTGCCGCTTGACCAGCCTTCCGCATTAACTCAACGGCTCGACCAGTTTTTATGACAACCTTTTGGCCCATTACCCGACACGACCCCGAATACGACCCTTCTTCAAGAATCCATCATAATGTCGTTGCAACAGATGTGTTTCGATCTGCCGCATGGTGTCAAGCATTACACCCACTGCAATTAACAAACTTGTACCACCAAAAAATTGACCCACGGAATAAGGGATTTTTATCTGGTTATTTACGAATTCAGGTAAAATGGCGATAATGGTTAGGAAAGTGGCACCCGCCAAAGTGATCCTTGTCATCGTATAGTTCAAAAAGTCACTCGTTGGTTTGCCTGGGCGTACTCCAGGAATGTATCCACCGTATTTTTTCAAATCATCCGCGATTTGTATTGGGTTAAACATCGTTGCCACCCAAAAATAGGAGAAGAAAAAGATCATCCCAGAATAAAGTAAACCGTATGTCAATGTGTGAGGCTGAAGCATCATTAACAACTTGCTAATCCCTGGCACTTTTTCAAAAAATGAAAAAGTTAAAATTGTCTGTGGAAATAACAAAATGGCTTGAGCAAAAATAATGGGCATGACCCCAGCATAATTGACCTTTAAAGGCATATAATTTGTCTGGCCGCCATAGACTTTTCGGCCCACGACGCGTCGTGGATATGATACGGGAATTTTCCGGGTAGCCTCCGTTACTGAGATCACCGCCATGATCACTCCGAATAGAAATCCCAATAACAAAAGGAGGGTTATTGGATTCAACTGGTTAGGCCCCGCTACGGTGAGCATCTGCCAAAGTTCAGTAACACCAGATGGAATCCCTGCAATAATTCCAACCATCACGATAATAGAAATACCTTGCCCGATCCCGCGTTCAGTTATTTTTTCACCCAACCACATCATCAGCATGGTCCCCGCCGTCAATGTCAAAACACAACTGAAATAATACTGAAAGTTAATAATAGGCACCAAAGGTTTACCTTCACTTTTGATGACTTCATCTATTCCACCCAATAAAGGAAAACTTTCTGGGTACGCAAATCCTTGTGCAAGCAGGAATCCTTGGAAAAGACAAAGGCCCAAGGTCATGTACCGAGTATATTGTGTAATTTTAGCACGCCCACCCTCTTCCCGCGCGAGCTTCCCAAATCGAGGCACCACAGCGGTCATCAGTTGCATGATAATTGAAGCACTGATGTATGGCATAATTCCCAAGGAGAATATGGCACAATGTTGAAGAGCCCTTCCGCTGAACATATTAAATATGGCCAGTACGTTCGTTTTATTCCCTGTTTCAACCACTTGATTAAAAAAGGCATTCAGAACTGTTCCATCCACTCCAGGAGCTGGAATCGCACTTCCTAAACGCACGATAATAATAATTCCTAGCGTAAACAAAATGCGTTTACGCAATTCTGGAATCTTAAAACAATTTGTAAAAGCTGAGAGCATAGGGGGCCGAACGATTTCTTACTTGGCGACGGCTGTAGGAGGCTGGTATTTCAGAGGTAGAACCTCGATTGTACCGCCCGCTTTTTCAATTTTTTCCTTAGCGGATGCACTAAATTTATGGGCTTTCACAGAAAGCTTCTTGTCGAGTGCCCCGTTGCCGAGAATTTTAAAAGCATCAAAAGGACCGTTCGCAAGTCCTTTAGACTCAAGAAGAACCAAATCAATGACTGTTCCGTTATCAAACTGATTTAAGTCAGAAACGTTAATAACGACGTAATTTACGCGAAACTCCGCGTTATTAAATCCGCGCTTTGGAATACGACGAATAAAGGGCATCTGACCGCCTTCAAAGCCCAATCGGATACTTCCGCCGGAACGTGCTTTTTGGCCTTTATGCCCCTTGCCGGAAGTTTTTCCGTGACCAGAGCTTTCGCCGCTCCCTAAGCGCTTAACGCGATGTTTTGAACCGGGACGAGGTTTTAAAGTATGTAAACGCATATCAATCTCACTAATTAGTTGTTGGGGAAGCTAGAGCCAAACCGCGGATCTTGTAGATCGCATCACGGGAGCGAAGGCTTTCGAGAGCTTTAAGGGTCGCTTTCACGACATTACCAGGGTTATTGGATCCAAGAGACTTACTCAGAATATCTTTAATTCCTGCCGCTTCAACGACCGCACGCACACCGCCGCCGGCGATAACACCAGTACCAGGTGAGGCAGGACGTAGAATCACCATTCCGCCACGATATCTGCTTGCGACTTCATGGGGTATTGAATTGAGATGAATGGAGACCTTAACCATTGACTTTCGGGCCGACTCAGTTGCTTTACGAATAGCATCACCCACTTCGTTTGCTTTACCAAATCCATACCCGACCTGGCCTTTTCCATCACCGACAACGATCAAAGCACTAAAGCTAAATCGACGTCCGCCTTTAACGACTTTCGCGCATCGATTGATGAAAACGGTTTTTTCAATCAATGCATTTTCGTCCTTGCGTTCATCTTTTCGATCAGGACGACCCCCACGGCGACCGCCACCTCGGTTATCACGTGTATCTTTTTGTTTAATCTCTTCGCTCATAGGTCTTCCTTAAAATTTTAATCCTGCTTCACGGGCAGCATCGGCCAGTGCTTTGACTTTACCGTGGTAACGGAAACCACCGCGGTCGAAAACCACAGCATTAACATTCCGAGCCATTGCGCGTTCAGCGGCAAGTTTTCCCACTTTACTAGCAGTGCTAATGTTCGCGGCATTTTTGCCATTAGCTTTCATCGTTTTTTCCGTCGTGCAAGCGGCGGCAATTGTTTTTCCTAAATCATCATTAATGACTTGGGCGTAAATATGTTTCCCTGAAAAGTGAACAGCCAGACGTGGACGTTCGGCAGTGCCTTGGAGTTGTTTCCGGATACGCGTATGAATACGCTGACGCGGTTTTAAATTCTTAGAATTGATTCGAGATTTCATTTTAATTGCACCGGTTAATTACTGAACTGTTTTTCCATCCTTACGACGTACTTGCTCACCTTTATATCGAACGCCTTTGCCTTTGTACGGCTCGGGAGGATATTGCGAGCGGACATCCGCAGCGAACTGACCCACCTTTTGTTTGTCCACACCTTCGATGATGATATTGGTGTTTTCCACTACTTGAACCTTTAAATCATCGGGTATGACTTTAAACAATGGATGCGAATATCCAAGACTGAGGTTTAGATTTTTCCCCTGAACAGCAGCCTTAAATCCAACGCCCTGAATTTCTAGTTCCTTCTTAAATCCATCCGTAACACCTTTAATCATGTTACTGATCAAACTGCGCGTTAAACCGTGCAATGCTTTGACCGCACGATCTTCGCTGGCGCGTTTAACTAATACGTTAGTCCCATCGACTGAGACCGTAACGTTACGGTGAACTGAAAAGTTCATTTTACCCTTCGGTCCTTCGATGATAACATCGGAGCCATTGACCTGCACTTTAACTTTTGCAGGAATTTCTACTGGTTTTTGTCCAATACGTGACATTATAAATTTCCTTTCTTTAGTAGACGTAGGCGAGTATTTCGCCACCCACTCGTTGCTTACGCGCATCCCGACCTGTCAGAATTCCTTTTGGCGTTGAAAGAATACTGATACCCATTCCACCCAACACACGAGGAATATCATTAGATCCTACATAAACACGAACACCGGGTTTACTGATACGTTTAACGCCCTGAATCGCGCTTTCACGACCAGCATACTTTAGAACGAGACGGAGTTCAGGATGACCTTCACTCGTTTCGACTTTGTAATCGACGATATAACCTTCGCGCTTAAGAATACGGGCCATTTCCCCTTTCATGCGGGAATACGGGACTGTCATCTCGCCCTTGCGGACAGCAGCAGCGTTGCGAATACGGACAAGAAAATCTGCAATTGGATCGTTAATCATAAAATATCTCTCTACCAAGAAGCCTTGGTTATGCCCGGAATTTCACCCCGTAGTGCCAGCTCCCGGAACTGAATACGACTCACCCCAAACTTACGCATAAAAGCGCGAGGACGTCCTGAAATTGGACAACGATTATATGCGCGGCTTGAAAACTTCGCCGGTCGTGCATGTTTAATAACAAGTGATTTTTTTGCCATATGCGTGCCTTCTTACTTCTTCTGCTTTTCTTTGTCCTTATCTTTATCTGAGAACGGCATTCCCACCTGTGCCAAAAGCTCCTTAGCTTCTTCATTCGTGTTTGCACTGGTGACAATGGTGATATCCATACCGATATTGCGTTTGACTTTGTCTAATTCAATTTCTGGAAAAATGGTATGATCGGTTACGCCCAAAGTATAATTGCCGTTACCATCAAACGCGCGAGGTGATACCCCACGAAAATCACGAATACGGGGAAGACTCATCTTAATTAAACGATCCAAAAATTCATACATGCGCACCCGGCGCAATGTGACCTTAAGTCCAATTTCCTGATCTTTACGAAGTTTGAAATTGGAAATACTCTTCTTTGATTTAGTGCGGGAAGGTTTTTGCCCGGTAATAATCTGAATATCTCTCTCTGCATCATCCAATGCCTGCTTAATATCTGCACTGGATCCTACGCAAACGTTAACCACAACCTTCTGGATGTGCGGAATCTGCATGTCATTCTCGTAGTTGAACTTCTTCTTAAGTTCACCCTTTGCACGTTTTTGATAATCTTCAAATATGATACTACTCATTTGCTTTTCTTTCTCCCACGACTTTCAACCGTAGGAACTTTTTATTTACTTTTTATCCGCTGCCTTCTTTTGACCGGCTCGGCTTTTTTCAAACTTTTCCACAGTCATTACATTTGATATATGAATACTGCCTTCACGCTTAATTACCCCGCCATTTGGGTTATCCTGAGATTTTTTAGCATGTTTGGAGATCATATTGAGCCCCTCAACCAAAACACGATTCTTCTTAGGAAGAATACGGAGCACTTTGCCCCGATTTTCATTAAGCTTACTTGCGCCACCGGACACAACAACAACAACGTCCCCTGCTTTAATATGAAATTTTTGAGCCATAAATTTTACACAACCTCCGGAGCCAATGAAATAATCTTCATAAAGTTCTTTTCGCGAAGCTCCCGCGCCACTGGACCAAAAATACGGGTTCCAACTGGATTATTTTCTTTATCAATAATAACGATGGCGTTGCTGTCAAAACGTACGTAAGAGCCATCGTTCCTGCGAATCGCTTTACGCGTCCGAACCACTACAGCATTAACAACAGCGCTTTTTTTAACCGTTCCGTCTGGAGCGGCTTCTTTAACGTTGGCCTTAATGATATCCCCTATTTCAGCAATTAAAGTGTGTTTTTTACCGAGAACACCAATCATAGTCGCCATCTTGGCGCCCGTGTTATCGGCTACATCACAGCGTGAACGAATTTGTAACATACTTTTATCCTATTAATGTTTTAAAACTTCTACCAATGTCCAGCGCTTCAACTTACTCATAGGACGCGACTCGCGAATGAGAACTCTATCTCCAACTTTTGCCTGGCCGCTCTCGTCATGGGCATAAAACTTTTTGGAGTGCTTTACAATTTTCTTAAAAATCGGATGCGGCACGCGTCTTTCGACAGTTACCACAATTGTTTTTTGCATCTTATCCGAAACAACAACGCCCACGCGTTCCTTACGAATACCCTGTTCTTGCTTATTTTCTGTATCAGTCGTCATGACTTAATTCCTTATTTCTTTACTATCTTCGGCACTGGCTTCGTCACCTTGTCTGTTGTGACCACCTTGTTTTTACGGCTCAACACCGTTTCAACACGTGCGACGTCCCTTCGGATCTCTCTAAGCCGACTGGGTTTTTTCAGTTGCCCACCTTGTTGTTGAAGACGAAGATTCAGGAACTCCTGACGCAAGTCTTTTTTCTTGGCGCGAAGCTCTTCTACCGTCAATTCTGAAAATGTCGAAATAAATGCCATATTTTTTTCCTTTAGACCGCGTGGTGTCGGGTTATAAACCGTGTCGGAATGGGAAGCTTTGTGGCTGCCAAACGAAGGGATTCACGAGCAACGGCCTCAGTGACACCGTCGAGCTCAAACAAAATATTTCCTGGGCGGATAACTGCCACCCAGAATTCTGGAGAACCTTTACCCTTACCCATACGTGTTTCTGGAGGACGAGCCGTCACAGGCTTATCTGGAAATACACGAATCCAAAGCTTTCCTTTGCGCTTCATATTGCGCGTTAAGGCCACACGAGCCGCTTCAATTTGGGTATTCTTTAACCAACAACGATCCAGCGCTTGAAGCGCGTATTCACCAAAATCAATTTTGTTGTTGCGTGTCGCGAAACCTGTGCGACTTCCACGCTGGGCTTTACGAAACTTAACACGTTTGGGCATCATGGCCATAAATTAAATTCTCCTCGATTTTTTCAGCTTAAACTGTGGCAGTGGCCTGCTCGTTTTGAGCATCCCGTTTTTGTTTCAGTGGTTGCGGCGCCAAGCGCGCTGCTTCCCCTTTATAAATCCAAACTTTTATCCCAATCTTGCCCGCCTGGGTCATCGCTTCAGCAAAACCGTAATCGATATTCGCTCGCAATGTATGCAACGGAACTTTCCCAGCTCGAGCGGGTTCAGTACGGGCAATTTCAGCTCCACCTAAACGACCGGCACATCGGATCTTGATGCCTTCAGCACCGAAATCCATAGTCGTTTGAATCGATTTTTTCATCGCGCGCCTAAACGAAATACGACGCTCAATCTGAAGGCCAATATTCTCAGCAACCAACTGGGCATCTAGTTCAGGTGTTTTAACCTCTGAAATATCGACGTAAATTTCTTTGTTGCCTGTAATCCTTGAAATTTCTTCTTTTAATTTATCAATTTCAGTTCCCTTACGCCCAATAACAATACCTGGGCGTGCCGTAAAAATAGTGATGCGAATACGACTCGATGCACGCTCGATGAGAATCTTTGGCACAGCTGCAGAGGCCAATTTCTTCTTCAAAAATTCACGAACCCGATAGTCCTCTAGGATAAATCGAGCGCAATCAGCTTTACTTGCATACCACTTCGAGCGCCAATCACGAGTGATAGCGATACGAAACCCAATTGGATTAACTTTTTGACCCATATTTTCCTTATTATTCTGTGACCGGGGCGGTTTTTTCGCCGTCGGTGAGTACAATTTTAAAGTGACTTGTGCGCTTCCGGATCGGGCTGGCACTGCCGCGCGCCCGTGGTCGGAATCGCTTGATTGTCGTACCTGCACCAACCACAGACTCTTTGATAACCAACTTGCGAGCGTCTATGTTGTGGTTGTTTTCGGCATTTGCAACAGCTGATTTGATTGTTTTATAAAGAATACGCGCCGCCTTTTTAGGGCTGAACTGCATAAGACTTAACGCCTGCAAAGCAGGAAGTCCTTGAACTTCCAGTGCAACCTGTCTTGCTTTTAAAGGCGAGATCCTTTGGTATTTTGTAATTGATCTAACTTCCATACTTTTTTCTTCAGTTCAGGTTTTTATGCCTGTCGTTTTTTTACTTTTCCAACGCGATTTTTACGCGGTCTCCAATCAAAAATTTTTCATTTTTTTTAATTCTAACAATAGTAGCTCCGGACAACTTGTCTCTCACATCGACGATCCTTACCTGACCGATAACTCTATCTTTTCTTAAGATGTGAAAGGGCATTTTATCTTTTACTCCGTGCTGCCTTCCAATATTAATCACAACCAGCGATAACCGTGAGTTAATATCAATGACCTCTGCCGACTGTAAGGTGGCCTCTACAGTCGAATTCACTTTTTTATTTTCGGAAAGGTCATTTAACAGTTTACGTGTAATCCGTAGCTCGACCTCCAGTTCACCTCTTGCCGAAAGATCAGAGAATTCTGCTGTTTTCAAAAGGCGATCGATTTTTTCATCGATAGCTTTTAATCGTTTCAAAAGTAACTGTCGCTCACGTTCACTCGCATAAAGGTTTCTTACAGCTAAAAGTAATTTCTCATCCGATTTGTTGGAAGATAAATCACTTTGAACCGCAACTTGTTTTTGCGATTTGAATTCCCGGAGCTGTTTGTGGAGTTTTTCAACATCGTCACTTGCACTTCCGAGGTTCTGTAAAAGTTCTTCGATGGTTAGGGTTTGTTCCTTAACCAATTTTTCGAGTTTTTCATTTTCCAGTTGAAGGCTGTGGAGAAGTATTTCCGCTTCATCCGCCTTAACCGGCTCAAACTTGCCGTTTTTACTATTGTCTAAAGAACGTGCAGGCTCTTGAGCCTGCGACCCTATTGCCATGAGCAATAAGGCTGCAACTACCAACGATAAAGCGTTACTTCGCTTCAGCTTTGGCGGTATGCGCACCATGTTTCTTAAAGGTGCGTGTTGGTGAAAATTCGCCGAGGCGATGTCCCACCATGTTTTCAGTGACAAACACTGAATGAAAAATTTTACCATTATGTACCATGAACGTATGCCCAACAAAGTCAGGCGTGATCAATGATCGGCGCGACCATGTTTTGATGGGCTTCCGAGAGCCACCCATGTTCATCTTTTCGATTTTCTCGAGAAGATGATCATCAATAAACGGTCCTTTTTTTAATGAACGTCCCATAATTCCAATACCTCGTTAGCTGGTCTGTTGTGGGAAACGCACCGACTTGCGCTTCGTAATAATAAATTTGTTTGTCGGTTTATACTTACGCCGAGTCTTCTTGCCTTTGGCAACCTGACCCCATGGAGAGACAAGATGTTGCCATCCGCCACCACCCTTAGATTTACCCTGACCACCACCGTTGGGGTGATCCACAGGATTCATGGCCACACCGCGAACGGTGGGTCTCCAACCCTTCCAACGTTTGCGTCCAGCTTTTCCAAGTCTCACCTTTGAGTGCTCAGAATTACCAACCGCACCGATGGTCGCGTAACAATTCTCATTCACCAACCGAACTTCACCGGATGGCATTTTTAAAACACAATACCCTTTTTCAACAGCACTCACGCTCACAGAAGAACCCGCAGACCTAGCAATCTGACCGCCACGGCCAATGGTTAACTCCACATTGTGAACTTCTACACCCACAGGAACCATTCTTAAAGGGAGCGAATTCCCGATTTCGCGCTCAACGTTATCGCCAGCAATAATTTTTGCCCCGACTTTTAAGCCTTCAGGAGCTAAAATATAACGGAGTTCTCCGTCCTTATATTTTACGAGAGCGATACGGCAACTGCGATTTGGATCATACTCGATTCCCTCAACCGTTGCTTCTATGTCGCGCTTATTTCGTTTAAAATCAATAATACGATACTTCTGTTTGTGCCCACCCCCGCGATGCCTGACAGTGGTACGGCCATGAACGTTCCGACCCCCACTCTTTTTGAGAGTCTGGATGAGGGATGGCTCTGGTTTATCCTTTGTAACTTCTTCAAAGTTAGGCGAAACGCGAAAGCGTTGGCCAGGTGTAATTGGACGATATTTTTTAAGTCCCATACTATATTACCTCAATCTTTTCGCCTTGCTTCAAAGTCACAATAGCTTTTTTCCAGTCTGATTTTTTTCCACTCTGCGCTGTGCGCTTACGGCGGGCTTTTCCAAAATAATTTTGTGTGTTTACACTCAAAACCTTTTTGCCAAAGAGTTTCTGTATTGCGTTCTTGATCTCCACTTTATTTGCAGAAGGCGCAACTTCAAATACGTACTTATTGTATTTTTCGCTCAAAAATGAGCCCTTTTCCGTTAAACGGACTTTTTTAATGACATCAAATGGATCTTTCATTTATTCGCCCTCTCCGCTACTACGCCAAACGCGATATTAGTGATTACAACTTTGTCATAAGCGAGCAACTGCTCCGCATTTACTGAAGCTGCCGTTGCAATCTCGATGCCCGGAATATTACGGGAGGCCTTAATGACCGTTTCATCAATTTTGTCGTTAATAAAAAGAGTTGAATGATTCTCAACCTTAAGATCTTTGAGTACCGTTAAGAAATCTTTTGTTTTTGGTTTAGAAACAAGGACTACGTCCACAAGTATAACATCCCCGCCCATAATCCTGGAGCTTAAAGCTTTCCGGAAAGCCAAACGCTTCACCGATTTAGGGGTAGTCTTGGAAAAATCACGAGGCAAAGGTCCAAAAACGACACCGCCTTTACGCCAGAGTGGCGAAGAACGATACCCTGCGCGAGCCCGGCCGGTCCCTTTTTGTCTCCAAGGTTTAGTCCCTGAAAAGCTGACCGTCCCTTTTGTTTTTGTTGAGGCTGTGCCCGTGCGACGATTCGCTTGATAGGCAACAACGGTATCATGAAGTGCTTGAGTTCCGATTCCATTTTCAATCAATGGAAACTTCGCTTGTAGCGCTTCTTCTTTTGTTAAAATTTTGCTTTTAATAGCCATAACATCTCACTTATTTCGTGGCAACCGCAGCAGGTTTTTTCTTGGCCTGACGGATAATCACATAATCACCATTGGCACCCGGAACCGAACCGGAAATCACCAACAAATTTTCAGTTTCCCGAACTTGAAGAATTTCCAAGCTCTGCATTGTACGTTGGCGCTGTCCCATATGCCCCGCCATACGATGATTCTTATAAATACGACCTGGAGTGGAACGTTCCCCAATAGCACCCGGACGACGATGTGATTTAGAACCGTGGGCGGCTCCGCCTCCAGCGAAACCATGACGCTTTACCACACCTTGAAAACCGTGTCCCTTAGATGTCCCCACGATATCAACGTATTGACCTACGATGAAGTTGGTTACAGTAATCAAGTCCCCTGGATTTAATTCTTCCTTGTCGACACGAAATTCACGTACTAGTTTTTTAGGAGTGGTATTCGCCTTCTTTGCAATACCTGCTGCTGGTTTCCCAACGCGGTTCTCTTTAGAATCTAGAAACCCGACCTGGACGGCCTTGTATCCTTCTTTTTCTAACGTTTTAGTTTGCAAAACAACGTTAGGACCTGCTTCAAGTACGGTAACAGCGCGCATGGCGCCCTTACTGTCATAAATACGGGTCATTCCGACTTTCCTACCTAGTAATCCTATACTCATGGTTTTCCTTTACCCGTTAGATCTTGATTTGAATGTCCACACCTGCTGGCAGGTTGAGTTTCTTAAGCTCATCAACTGTTTTTGCCGTAGGGTCCACGATATCAAGCAAACGCTTGTGTGTCCGGCGCTCAAATTGTTCCATTGACTTTTTATCCGCATGCGGAGAGCGGTTCACGGTGAAACGCTCAATTTTTGTTGGTAAAGGAATAGGCCCAGCGACTTTAGCGCCTGTGCGTTTCGCCGTTTCCACAATATCCCCAGCAGACTGGTCGAGGATCCGGTGGTCGTAACCTTTTAATCGAATTCGTATACGTTGAGTCATATATTTAACCTTTTATTCGCGTCTATTAGCTGCGCGCGGGCTTCCTCGTGTTCTGGTCTAAAATAGTCGTCAGCACCTGCGCCGGAACCTGTTCAAAGTGTGAAGGCTCCATGGAATAAGCAGCGCGGCCTTTGGAAAGTGAGCGAATGGCGGTAGCGTAACCAAACATTTCAGACAAAGGAACCTCCGCACGAACGACACACCCAGTGGTCTTCGTTTCAATATTCATAATCTTTCCACGGCGTCTGTTAATATCGCCAAGAATATCACCTTGATATTCGTCCGGAGTAATACATTCCACAGCCATTATAGGCTCAAGCATGATAGGAGACGCCTGTTTCATCGCATCTTTTAAGGCGAAAATAGCAGCCATTTTGAAAGCCATTTCGTTGGAATCGACTTCGTGATAACTTCCATCCAAAATATTTATTTTGATATCGACAACAGGATACCCTGCGACTACACCATTCAAAACGCCTTCTTCTAGACCCTTCTTGACCGCAGAAATATATTCCTTTGGAATGTTTCCGCCAACGACCTTATTTTCAATTTCCACGCCCTTACCCTGTTCATTCGGCTCAACATCCAAGATAACGTGACCGTATTGTCCACGACCACCGGATTGTTTGATCAACTTACCTTCACCGTCTGCATGCTTGGTGATGGTTTCGCGATAAGCGATTTGAGGTGCGCCAGAAGTGGCTTCAACTTTAAATTCACGGAATAAACGGTCGCGAATAATTTCTAGGTGAAGTTCACCCATACCCGCAATAATCGTTTGCCCGGTTTCTTCGTCAGTAAACACGCGGAAAGTAGGATCTTCTTCAGAAAGACGCGAAAGACCTTCGCCCATCTTCTCGCGGTCAGCCTTAGTTTTTGGCTCAACCGACATGGAAATGACAGGTTCAGGAAATGTCGGTGGTTCTAGGAGAATAGGATGATCCTCGTCGCAAAGGGTATCACCTGTTGTTACATTCTTAATGCCGACAATGGCTGCAATATCTCCAGAATGAACCTGATCGATTTCTTCGCGTTTATCGGCCTGAATCTGAATAATTCGGCTGATGCGATCCCGCTTATTGGTCCGCGGATTGTAGACCGTATCGCCCTTGGAAAGCTTACCGGAATAAACTCGGAAGAAGACAAGTTTACCAACGAAAGGATCGCTCCATAATTTAAATGCAAGTGAACAAAATTTACCATTATCGTCAGGGCGAGTAAACTTAGGCTCCATCGTATCAGGGTCTTGACCCTTAATTTCTGGAAGGTCGAGAGGGTTTGGAAGATAATCGATCACGGCGTCAACCAAGAACTGGACACCTTTGTGTTTAAACGCAGAGCCCCCGACCACTGGGACTAAAGTATTTGCAATTACCGCACGTCGAATAGCGGCTTTTAATTCTTCTGAGCTAATGGGTTTTTCTTCAAGGAAAAGTTCGCCCACTTTCTCGTCAACATCAGCAATTTTTTCAATCAGGAAAGTAAGAGCCGCTTTTGCTTTGGCTTGCCATTCAGCGGGAATTTCTTCAACGCTAAAAGTTGAACCAATATGATCGTTGTCAGCGTAAACAACTGCCTTCTGATTGATGATATCAATCTGACCTTTTAAATTATCTTCTGACCCGAGGGGGAGAAGGATAGGCACGGCATTTGCACCCAATTTCGTGCGCATTTCGTTGACGGCGTTCTCAAAGTTTGCGCCTGTGCGGTCCATTTTGTTAACGAAAGCAATACGGGGCACATTGTATTTGTTCGCCTGACGCCATACAGTTTCAGACTGTGGTTGAACCCCTGCCACACCGCAGAAAACTGCAATTGCGCCGTCAAGCACACGAAGCGAACGCTCCACTTCCGCCGTAAAATCCACATGGCCCGGAGTATCAATAATGTTGATACGCATATCCTGACCCACAAAACTTTTAATAATTCCAGCATGCTCCTTCTGCACCCACGAACAAGTAATAGCAGCTGAAGTAATCGTAATACCACGTTCACGCTCCTGCTCCATCCAATCAGTTGTCGTTGTTCCCTCGTGAACTTCGCCCATGCGATGAATAGCGCCTGTGTAGAAAAGAATACGCTCGGTGAGCGTTGTTTTTCCGGCGTCGATATGCGCACAAATCCCAATATTCCGCGTACGTTCAAGCGGAAAGCGACGATCAGCCGCGTTGGGATTAGATTCAGTTGAGGAAGTGGCCGTCGTCATATTAAAACCTTAAGTGAGCAAAAGCTTTATTGGCCTGAGCCATCTTATGAACATCATCCCGTTTTTTAATGGCGTTCCCCTGACCTTGAGACGCTTCGTAAATTTCACTAGCAAGGGCCTGCATAGTAGGCACCCCTTTGCGGGCGCGCGCAAAATTAATCATCCACCGCATCGCTAACGCATGCTGACGTTCGTGGGGAACTTCCATCGGAACCTGATAAGTCGCTCCGCCTACACGGCGACTTTTAACTTCGAGGCGAGGTTTGACGGTATCAACCGCTTTTTGAAGAATATCAATAGGATCAACGGTTCCACTTTTTTCGCGGATAACTTCCAAAGCACCGTAAATGATATTTTCAGCTGTGGACTTTTTACCACCGCTCATCACCGTACTGATAAATCTGGAGACCACAACACTCCCGTAACGGGCGTCTGGATTAATACTGCGTTTTGATGCTCTACGACGACGTGACATAAATTATATTCCTACTTTATTTTTTACCCGATTTAGCTGGTTTGGCCTTATCGCCAGCTGCGGCAGCTCCGGCTTTTGGACGTTTAACACCATACTTGGAACGACTCACGCGACGTTTTTCAACGCCAAGGGCGTCGAGCGTTCCGCGGACAATATGATAACGAACCCCAGGCAAATCTTTAACACGACCTCCACGAACTAATACAATTGAGTGCTCCTGAAGATTGTGACCTTCATCAGGAATGTAAGCTATGATTTCCTCGCCATTCGTCAAGCGCACTTTTGCAACCTTACGCAAAGCCGAGTTTGGTTTCTTAGGAGTACGGGTCATCACCTGAATACAAACCCCACGCCGCTGCGGAGCGTTATTCAAAGCCGGAGCTTTGGATTCGTATTTCACTCTTTTGCGACCTTGGCGCACAAGTTGGTTAATCGTCGGCATATCAAATTCTCTTTATATCTGCGTTAAACTGCCCGTTCACCGGTTTCCGGTTTAAAGGCAAAAATTCCCTGCGCTTAATTTCTTAAGGTTTTTTACTGGCCAAAACAGGCCCCTAAAGACTTTTTACGAAAGGGAAGGCGAAACCTAAGGAAAAAGTTTGTTGAGCGCAAGCGTTTTTTTAACTTTTTTAGATGAAAAGTAATTTTTTCGCTATAATCACAAAAACCCTCATTCTACAGTGGTTTTACAACTTCCATTCTCGTACTGCCTTTATCAAACAGGGTGTTGAACATATCTCAGCAAACTTTATTTGCAAGGTCGCAAGTCTCTTTTGTGTTAAGAAACGGCAAAAGGTTGGCTTCAATCCCACTTATAGCTGCTCTTAAGTTCGAGTTTTATCTTAATAATCGCTTTTTTTACCTGGAAAATTACTGGTTTTGAGTTGACATATTTTCTGGCATTTCCTCGGAAAAATTTTATAACATGTTCTATAAGAACAGCTTATAAAACACACTCCGATCTTAGGCGCGTACTGGTATTCCTTTTAGCGGGCTTTAACGGCAACCGAGCATATTGCTTGAAGCCATTTTGAGATCGACTGGAGAGCCTTGAGCCCAAAACTGTACTCCCCCACATGATACGGACCCTCACTGGGCACATCGAGCAATTTACAAATAATTTAAATAGTCCAATTTGTTATAAACACTCGTGTATTGCGATAAAACAGCTGCAAGATTGGCCAATTGATACGAATGCTGTCGCCAGTAACGAGAACTTGCCCCCTACAAAAAAGGAGGCACTATTAACGCCCATCTATGCCCAAAGAAGTTCTTTTTATTGCAGATGACTTCGGCCTCAATTCAGAAGTGAACGCTGCTATTATTTCTGCCCACCTCAAGGGAGCATTACATGGAGCCGCATTAATGATGGGTCAACCTGGGACGCAGGAGGCCATTCGCCTAGCGATGGAAAACCCCACTCTCAGGGTTGGATGGCATTTGCACTTGTGCGACTCAAGTCCGCTCACGAGAAAGGCCTGGCCCTGGGGTAAATCCCGTTTCCTTGCCGGTTTCTTATTAAGTTTACCTGGCTTCGCGTCGATCACAAGGGCCGAGTTCGATGCCCAATGGAGCCTTTATCAGAAATCTGAATTGCCGTGTCATTTTGTGAATGGACATCATCACCTCCACGTTCACCCATTTGTATATAAAATGATTCAACGCACATTCAGCTGTGGATTCAAAGGTTTTGTCCGACTGGGTATGCTCAAGTTTTTCAATTGTTCGATAATTAAAGACCTGATTGGTCTTGGCACAGAGTGGTTTTCGGTATCCAGAAAAAAACGGGCCCCCTATCGTCTGAGTACTACTTTATGGGGCGTGGACCGCATTTTTTGCATGAACTCAAAGGAAGTTGCTGCGATCGCAAACGGATTAGGAAATGGCCTCCATGAGTTTATTTTTCATCCCCGCCGACCGGAAATGACGGATCAAGATTACCGTTGCTTAATTAATCTCAAGCGCGAAGCGGAACAAGTCATTGATGAAAAGTAGAATAAGGGTTTTGTTCCGGGCTGTTGTGCGCAAAGTTCAGCGTGCTCTTAGATCATAGTCGGCTACCTGCTCATTATGAAAATACTGGGCGAATGGAAAATGAGTGACGTAATGTGGAAAGCGCCCATCTAGGGGCATATATTGCCCACCTGAAAACCATCGACTCGCTAGATAAATTAGAAATCCTTTGGATTGAGAGAGTATCATAATGCCTATATGAATAAGCATTGAGCAAGCCACTTTTGCCTAAATCTAGTTGCTTAAATAGAGAGTATAACGATCTGTATCCGCAGATAATCTAAATCTTCCCGAAGCCAGGTCTCCGTCGTCAAGAGTTTGATCGATTACAAGCAAGTGCTCATAATCATAATTTATACCAAATAAAGAAATGCCCGCATAACCCACCAGATCAGGGCCATCGTATTTATAATAGCCACCCAGTTTGTTAACAGCAGCCCAATGAGCAGAGTTTATCCTTGCATCCATGTCCGTTCCCGCCGGATGCGTTGCGGCTCCAGTATCATCGGGAAAAGCCCCATTGTCCGCACTGTAAAGCACGTAGGCATCACCATAGGTTTGAAGCTCTTTGGCCATGAGCACCATCTGACTCTTTCGTCTTGCCCGGAGAAAATTAGGGACAGCGATAGCCATAATGATAGCTAAGATGGTGGTAACGAGCATAATTTCAAGCAGTGTAAAGCCGCTTTTTGATGTTTGTTTCTTCATTTGTTTATCCTCCATATAGGGTCATCTAACGGAATCGATTCTTTATAAAGTTCTCTATATTTTGCGGGCACATCGAACGTTTTTCCAACTTCGATTTGAGGGAAATTTTTCTCGTAGTCGAGGTCGGGCGGTAAAGTTACTAATTTCATCGAATACTTCCCTTGGCCGATGGGAGATGCAGGATGAAAATACTTTCTTTTTTTAATCTCTTCAAAAGTCACAACCGTTATCTGCTTCTTTTTATTCTGTTTTGCAAAGGTTATGGCAGCACTTTTGATTTCCGTGATATCAGCCACCATTTTGCGGGCGTCCTGTTTTACGAGAAAAAGTTTATACTGCGGAATAGTGATAAATAATAAAATCAGAGTACCGAGAACAAGACCTGTGTACCCAGTGATTAAGGCTTTTTTAGCCAATTTTTCGCCTTTATATTTTTTAGGCGATTTTTTGGTCTGTTGTAACGCGACGTGCCCAGCGATAATCGAAGGCAAGGCCATGACCGGACCCATTCCAAAAAAGCTCAAGATGCCTGCTCCAAACGCAAGCCAAACCATATCGGGATACTGTGGATCTTTCTGAACAACTCTATATTGGGCTGCTGCATCCAATTCTTTACCACCTCCTGCTGGTTTAAGCATGGTAGTGGCTCCTACTCGATTCAAATCGTCAGCAACAATAGGTGCCACGATTGATAAAAATTCACGGGACCTGAGATTTAGGTTTGGCAAGATATGGGTGGGACATACCCAGTCTCCCATTCCTTCTTTCCAAATAAGATGCTCGGAAGTGAGCTTGTTGTTTTTCCAACATTCAAGCAATTGACGGGTTGTCATGGGGCCTTCGGGCTGACTATCTTCGCCCTTCGTAAAAAACCAATGGAACACCGGGCACTCTATATCAAAGGGCTGAAGTGTCTGACATTTAATGTTCTCGGGAGCTGCTGTTTTATGAGTCATCTCATAAAGCTTTGGCATGACATCCCCTATTTCTGCCCTCTTTTCCATCGTTCCCTTCCAAATTTCATCGTCCTGACGGAATACCCCCTCTTCCCAAAATTTAATAATTTCTTGGGTCGAAACAGGTCCGGAAACCACAAATAGCACTGTACAATACCATTTGTCCGTCGCCTCTTCCTCTCTTGGAACTCCGGAAACGGGGGGGATTGTCAACTGACCAAATAAGGTTTCGTCTGAAGAACTTTCCTGCGGTTCGGAAGAGTTGGGCATAGAAAGGTGGGGCTCCCCTTCAATAAGAGTAGGGATAATATGAGAGGATGTAACCCAGCTCTCCATTCCTTCCTGCCATACAAGACAGTCAGCTTTTAAAGAACCAGCATTCCATTGACTTATTAATTCTTCTGTAGAGAGGGGCCCTTTAGATTCTTCGCCGTCTCTATAGTACCAAATGGACATTAATCACGCCTACCATGTCTTAGTTTCTCTGCCGCTGCAAGGGGTCTACCAACGGACAACGAGAAAAAGCCTTACTCCATCCTCCTAAGTCCGCGTGTGGAAATCAAGCTTTTTAATTATGGTAATTCTATAAAACGACGTTCTCTGCACCCTCGAATTTTGGTGTCCCGCCTAAAAAATCCACCTCTGAAATCGCCTAAACCCGTACCCCACCAATTATGGATTTCGATACGATCCTCATTATAAAAAATAACAGTTATTGGTTGCCGCGTGGAGATTTAAAAACACATCCGCAGGATTGTGATCATTGCTTCGGGTTCAAGCCGCTTGCGCACATGGTTAATTTGACTCTATTTCACCATTTATTATTTGTCATTTGCCAGTAGTGTGTGGTCCCGATGAAAAAAGTGGTCATCTATTCTGACGGAGCATGCCATGGCAATCCGGGCCCGGGTGGGTGGGCGGCTGTCCTGATCTATGGCAAATACAGGCGAGAAATCAACGGCGGTGTTCCGGCGACAACGAACAATCGGATGGAATTACAAGCCTCACTCGAAGCGTTCATGCTCCTCAAAGAACCTTGTGCCGTGGAGTTCCATACGGACTCCGAATACCTCCGTCAGGGGATAACGACCTGGCTTCGCTCATGGAAACAAAACGGATGGAGGACCAAAGATAAGAAATCGGTCAAAAACGCGGATCTTTGGGTCCTACTCGATGCACAGGTGGCCCGTCACATTGTAACCTGGTCTTGGGTCAAAGGCCACGCTGGCGACCCCGAAAACGAGCGTTGCGACGTGCTTGCCAATGAAGGCGTGGCGGTCATTAAAAAAGATTATACCCCCGATCAACTTAAGTCCGCTCTAGCCACTTTTATCGCCTCCGCTAACCCAGCCCCCAGCCCCTTGCTCAATCTCATCTGAGGTTAACTCACTGGCTCGCCCTTTTCCTTATTGTGCCTGGGTCGCACGTTGACTGAGGATATTCTTTGAGGGGCGGTAGTTTTCAATAAAGGCTCGTCGGAACTGAGCAAAAGTTCCGGAAGCGATGCTTTCACGGATGCGACTCATTAATGTAAGGTAAAAATGGGTGTTATGCACACTCAACATACGTAACCCGAGGATTTCTGAAGCGTTCAGAAGATGGCGCAAATAGGCCTTTGTGAAGTTGCGACAGGCGTAGCAAGAACACCCTTCTTCCAATGGGGAGAAGTCAGCTTTGTTGAATCCACTTTTCACGTTAATGGCCCCTCTACTCGTATAAGCTGTTCCGTTTCGGGCAACGGTCGTGGGAAGAATGCAGTCAAACATGTCTATTCCCCGCGCCACGAGTTCCACAAGCTGAGCGGGTGTGCCGAGCCCCATTGCGTAGCGCGGTTTTGATTCCGGTAAATGGGGTTCGGCCATTTCTACTGCAGCAAACATCTCGTGCTCAGGTTCTCCCACACTAATCCCACCCACCGCATACCCATCGAACTCAAATGGAACCAATTCCTTTGCGGACTGCTCGCGGAGGTGCGGGTAATGAGCGCCCTGAACGATCCCAAAAACTTTTTGACCATCGGCCCGAGGCTGGTCCCGGCACACTTTTGCCCATGCGGTGGTGCGTTTAACGGCGCACGCCACATCATTTTCACTTGAACCATACCCGGGGCATTCATCGAACACCATGGCGATATCTGATCCCAACTCCCTTTGCAACTGCATCGCTTCGGCGGGTCCAAGGAATAAAACATTACCATCTAGGTGCGATTGAAACCGAACGCCTTCATCCGAGATGGATCGGTTCTGGGCGAGACTAAAAACTTGAAACCCACCGCTATCGGTAAGCAGCGGTAACTGCCAGTTCATGAAACTGTGAAGTCCCCCCGCGGCCTTAATAATTTCAATACCGGGTCGAAGTGCCAGGTGGTAGGTGTTACCCAAAATTATTTGAGTGCCCATCTCAAGGAGTTCACGCGGATCCAGGGCCTTGACGGTGGCTTGCGTCCCCACCGACATAAATACAGGGGTATCCACACACCCATGCGTCAGAGTTAAACGACCCAATCGAGCTTTGGAGGAAGTATCTTTTTTTATTAAATCAAACATCTGACTTTAACCAAAAAGCAGGCACCAAGGATGGCAAGACGTAACTTTCCATTAAGTGAACTTTGTGAAAAACCTGATACGCGGGGAGTAAGCCTTTATTAATTAAGGTTTCGCATTTTTAATTTATTGTGTCAGTTACGTTATATGTCATCCGACTTTCATATTGTGCCCCTTGCCTGTGGGGGATTTAGCGTTCGATCTGAGGTATATGGTGAAACGATGCATTGCGGAATAGGTCCTGAAAAGGAGGCCCAATCTCTTTATGTTGAACAACTGAACACGGTCGATCGTCTCAAAGCGGAAAAATCCCTGACCCTATGGGATATCGGTCTCGGAGCCGGTGCCAACACATTCGCCGCGTTCTCAGCCTGCAAAAATGTGGCAGGTCACCTCACGGTCATCAGCTTCGACAGGTCACTGGAGCCCATCCAATTGGCTTGTGCCTCCGCTGACAAACTGCCTTATGTAAAAGGATACGAAGCCGCGACAGAGGTCCTCTTGAGCAAAGGGAAATTCGAAGGATTTTTCGATGACCTTCAAGTCACTTGGCAAGTAGTCCAAGATGACTTTTCTAAATGGATTCATTCCCCCGCCGCCAAGCAGGCACCAGCACCACAATTGATTTTTTTCGACGCATATTCGGCTTCAAAAAATCCAGAGATGTGGGCGGTTCCCATTTTTAAGTTTCTGTACGAAAAATGTCAGTTCTCTCAAACCACACTCGCGACCTACTCACGAAGCGCCTCGGCCCGAACTAGTTTGCTGGCCGGTGGGTTTTTTGTAGGGCGCGGTCAAGCGACGGGTCTCAAAGAGGAAACCACCGTTGCCGCCTCGAACCTCTCCCTTCTGAAATCCCCTTTCGACCACACTTGGCTGTCGAAACTCCACAGATCCTCCGCAGCAGAACCCCTCTGGACAGCAGAATACATCAAACAACCACTCACTCCCAAAACCCTACAGCTTCTGGAATCACACCCGCAATTCCTCAACAAAGGTTAATTTTTTAACTTAATGCTGCGCAGCACTATGGCTACGCTTGTTTTTCCTCTTTATCCTTCGGGACTTCGTGCTACCTTTTCGGGCTTCATGGCTAAGGTTTACATAAAAACTTACGGTTGTCAGATGAACGAGAGGGACTCTGACCAAGTTTCCCATAGTCTCGTGGCCAGGGGTCATGTGGTCACAACAAAGGTCGAGGAAGCTGATGTAGTCCTGCTCAATACATGCAGCGTCCGAGATATGGCCGAACAGAAAGCCATCGGTAAAATGCGTCAGGCAGTTCATTCGAAACCTTCAGCACAAAAACACCTTGTTTTGGGGTTTCTTGGTTGTATGGCCCAAAGCCGGGCTGATCAATTGTTCAAGGACGTTCCGGGCATCAATCTCGTCGTGGGGACCCAAAAATTTCATCGTGTTGCAGACTATGTGGAGGAACTTCTTGCCGCCGAGGAGGACAAAAAGATTTGTGCCACCGAAGAGGAACTCGACTCGCAAAACACGATTCGTCACCATACCCTCGAACCGCAACAAGCCTCAGCCTTTGTCTCGGTTATGCAAGGCTGCAACATGCATTGCACGTTCTGTATCGTTCCTGACACGCGTGGCGAAGAACGAAGCCGCCCTATTTCAGAAATTGTCGAAGAGGTCCGAAACCTTGCCAAAAATGGGGTCAAAGAAGTGACGTTGCTGGGCCAAATTGTAAACCTCTACGGGCGTCACGAATTTGAAGTCATAAATGGATTATCTCCTTTCGTGCAACTCATTGAAGCAGTCCATGATATCGATGGCATCGAGCGCATAAGGTTTACCTCCCCGCACCCAGTCGGTTTTAAACAGGATTTAATTGAGGCTTTTGGAAGGCTGCCAAAACTTTGTGAACACGTGCATATGCCTATGCAATCGGGTTCTAGCAGAATCCTTAAACTCATGCATCGCCCTTATACGATGGATAAATTCCACTCGCTCATTAACGCGATTCGCGCCCAGAAGCCGGATATTGCCGTGACAACCGATATTATTGTCGGTTTCCCCGGGGAGACTGAAGCTGATTACGCTGAAACGCGTCAGGCGGTTGAGACCATTGGTTTCGATAACGCTTTTGTTTTTCGATATTCGAAAAGGAAAAATACTCCTGCGGCAGAAATGCCCGACCAAGTGTCCGAGCCGGTCAAGGAAGCTCGCAATCAGGAGTTGCTCGAAATCCTTAAATTTCAAGCCATGGAACGTACAAACCAACTCATTGGTCAGGATGTCGAAATCCTGGTGGAAGGCCCGAGCAAGACGAACCCCGACCGGTTAAGCGGGCGCACGCGGAAAAACGAATTGGTCGTTTTCGACGGCGGGAGCTCAAGACATATTGGACAAATTATGAAGGTGCGTATAAATAGCACCACGGGATACACGCTCTACGGTCAGGCTGATATCCTTAACCTTTTAAACGACTGATATAGGACACTTTTTGTGGTTTATCCCGGACTTTCTGAACATTTGAAATTGGTAGCTCTCCTATTGGGTGGGCTTTACATCGTGACGCATAGCCTCGCCTTTATTAAACCAGCAATGGCTTCAAAGTGGCTCACGGATTTCCCACGAAATCACGCCGCTGGTGTTGTCCTGACCTTAGTAAATGTGGCATGGGCCGCCTGGCTTCTTTACCACCTCGACGTAGGGAATTTTCATAAGTTCAGACCGGCTATCGTCCTCCTAAGCCCAGTCATTTTTTATTTGCTGATCACTTATATCGACCACTTTCTTTCCGTGCGTGCGCTTGGCTGTTTCTTACTCCTCGCGGCGTGCGCACTGCTGAAGGCGTGTTTCCTGAGAGAAGAAACCTCGCGTCTTTTTATCGTCGTTTTAGCCTACGTCTGGATCGTAGCCGGAATGTATTTTGTCGGAGCTCCGTATCTGCTTCGAAATCTGATCCAAAAAGTCACCGTTTCACATAATCGACTCAAACTCGCCTGCGCCCCTGGCGTCCTTTATGGGATCATGGTCGTGATTCTTTCAGTGTTCTTCATTCGCTAATGGTCAAAGTTCTGGTTATTCGCGGCGGAGCAATTGGTGATTTCATTCTCACCCTACCGGCGCTGAAGGCGCTGCGTGACTATTACCCAAGTATCGAGATGCATGTGATAGGATTACGGTGCGTCATAGAATTGGTCCATCGCAGGTTCTATGCGGATTCAATCCAATCCATTGAATCAGCAAGCCTCGCTCGGTACTTTACGGCGAATGCTGAACTGCCTCAGGACTTGAATGATTACTTTTCGTCGTTCGACCAAATCGTCTCCTTTTTATACGATCCAGACGACATTTTTAAGCCCAACCTTAAACGAGCGGGCGCTCCTCGAGTTTTATCCGTCAATCCCCTTGTTCAAAGTGATTCGAAGGTCCATGCTACGGAATGGCTCGCCAAGGCTTTGAGCGAACTCGGGGTGAACTGCACTGACTTACAGCCCAGGTTATTCCTCCATGAGCATGAAGTTTTTCAGTCAACCACTCAGGGACATATCGTTTTTCACCCCGGAAGCGGATCAATAAAGAAAAATTGGCCCTTGGACCAGTGGCAGCAACTCGTTGAATCAATTCTCACTAAACTACCCTGCGACATTTTCCTCATCACGGGAGAAGCCGACACTCAGGCGGTTCCACTTGTCGATCTGTTAATGGCAGCTCATCCAACGCGGATACGACATTGGCACCACCCGCCGTTAATTAACCTCGCTGGACTGATAAAAAGCTCAATGGTGTTTGCGGGACACGACTCAGGGACAACTCATATCGCAAACGCAGTGGGATGCCCTGTGGTGGCCTTATTCGGCCCGACCGACCCTGCCATTTGGGGGCCAAACGGCCCGCGAGTGCAGATACTCAGGAACTCATTTGATAGGGTGGATGTCAGTCTTCAGTCCGTCAAAACGGCCATCGGCGATGCCTATCATAAATCCCGAATTTGAAATTTCTCGTATCGCTTTCCACATTGATCTAAGGATGGTCATCACATGTCCTCTCCTGTTGAGCCCAAAAAACCACTGGTTCTCCATCTCATTCTCTCCCTGAAAACGGGCGGGTTAGAAAAACTTGTAGTATCCCTCGCTAACCATAGTTCTCAATTTAGCCCACTCATTTGTTGCCTAGAGCAGACGGGCCCTCTGCACTTGAATCTGAACCTAGGCGTTAAGGTCATCGAAATCGATAGACGCCCGGGATTGCGAATCGCCGACTTTTGGCGTCTGATACGAATCGTTAAAGCCCATGGCGTAAATTTAATCCATACGCACAATGCCGCTGCGGGATTATACGGAGGGATTGCAGGATTTCTGACAGGGGTTCCCGTGGTTCACACTAAGCATGGAATGAACTTCACGGGAGGAAACGAGAAATACCTGAACAAACTGGTGTACGCACTTTCAAGGAAAGTGGTTGCGGTGAGCACGGCGGCTCGTGAGGTTGTTTTAAGCGAAGGTTGCGCCCCTGATAAAGTCAGCATCATCGATAATGGAGTGGACCTGACTTCTTATTACTCGACTCCGGAACGACGACTGGAAGCGCGGGAGCTTCTTAAGCTAGGCGAATCAGACCTATGCATTGGCACTTTGGGAAGACTGAGCCCTGAAAAAAACCAAGCTCTTCTCGTTCAAGCGTTCGCAGCCGCGCAGATCAAAAATGGAAAACTCGTCCTATTAGGAGATGGCCCTGATTTTAAAAAAATCCAGGGCACGGCGGCGGCTCTTGGCCTTTCTGACAGGATCATGATGCCAGGCAACGTGACCCACCCTGAGATTTACCTGCCTGCCTTTGATATTTTCGTGATGCCCTCAAAGAGTGAAGGCCTTCCTATTGCCCTCCTTGAAGCCATGGCCAGTGGCGCTGTCCCAATTGTCTCATCCACTGGGGCGATGCCTTATGTGGTCATGGATGGACGTTGCGGGTTGGTTTTTCCGGTAGATAATCAAAGTACGTTGACCACAGCTTTGATGGACTTGGCCAAAAATCCTCCTCTAAGAACATCCCTTTCGCGACAAGCGCAGAGTCGCGTTGAAGAGCATTTTAACATCGTTTCCACTGTCAAATCCTACGAGTCGCTCTATCGCACTCTTCTGATGGAGTAAAATCGTTCCGGGTTTTTCCTTTTCATCGGCAATGCAGACCCTTAAAACATCGAAATGGCTCTCCGGCTCACCGACCTTGATCTTACGAAACAAATAGATTCGAAAAGTGAATACAAGGAGAAGCTTAAAGAGCTTCAGCTCGATTTGCTCCACTACCAGCGGAAGATTTTAGAAAGCAAACGAAGCATCATGCTTATCTTCGAAGGTCCAGATGCCGCAGGTAAAGGCGGTGTCATCAAACGAATCACCGAACGTACGGATCCCCGGTTGCTCCGCGTTTATTCAGTCATTAAACCGACTTCCGAAGAATATAAACGTCATTACCTGTGGAGGTTCTGGACCAGAATCCCTCCTTACGGGCAGATAGCCATTTTTGACAGGTCTTGGTACGGACGAGTTCTGGTTGAGAAAATAGAAAATTTTGCAACTAAAGAAGAATGGTCCCGCGCATATAAAGAAATTAATAATTTCGAAAAGACCCTTTCCGATGACGGGGCTATCCTCCTCAAATTCTACATTCACATCAGCAAGGAAGAACAACTCAGCCGCTTTAAAGCACGCCAGGCCAATCCTTATAAACATTGGAAAATTAACGATGAAGATTGGCGGAACCGCCGGAAATGGGATGAGTACACCCAAGCCGCTGAAGAAGTCTTTAAGCTCACTTCAACAAAAGAAGCTCCTTGGCACCTTATTGAAGGCGAATTCAAATGGTACGCACGGATTAAGGTCCTGAAAACTTTGGTCAAACGGGTCCACGAAGAATTTGCATAAGGTTAATCCGTAAAAATTTCGTCAAAAACATTTCAATTCCGCTTACGTGATTCCTGCGGATCAACCAAAACTTCTCCGTCGACTTCTCCTTCATCTGGCATTTCCGACCTATTCCTCAATATGTGCCTGCGTATGATCTTTTTGCCACCCTGTTCGATCACTTCCGTTTTTAACACCCGATCTCCTGGCCGTAATCCATCCTTATTCTGTTTGGGAGATTTCACACGCACGGGACGATCCGCTTCCGGCACAAAAACATTGTTGTTTCTTGTGGGTGTCCGGTTTTCGTAGTCCTCAGCAGGCACGGGAATGGGGGGTTGTGCTACTCTTCTGTCACCTTGCAGCACGGGTTGATCTTCAAGAGGGACTTGAACAGATTGGTTTACTGGTTCAACGACTCGTTCATGGGGCGCATTATTGGGCACAGGCTCGACGGGTCGAGGTGTTGTTCCAAAAATGTTTTTTATATCTTGGTGCAAGGTTTCCATGATCCCTGAAACCTCGCCATAAACGTTTTCGTTTGGATTAATAATCGGTGGCGGAGCTAGGTTGGGACGTACTGCATAATAAGATCCTTGAGTGAGTTTTCCCGGCAGTTTCTTTACAAAATTGACCCATATGGGAAGAGCTAGTTCGCTCCCATACCCTTTTTTCATAATCGTCTGGGGATCATCAAATCCCACCCATACTCCGCACGTGACTCCGGGAGTAAACCCAACAAACCAAGCGTCTTTATAGTCATTTGTCGTTCCCGTTTTTCCTCCACCTTGACCTTTAAACCCTAACGACCTCGCTTTAGAGGCCGTTCCTGTTTCCATCACCATTTCCATAAGCCCAGAGGTCACTCCGGCTGATTCACGACTAAACACCCTTTGCTCTGTCGACTGTCCCAAATAAAGCACGTTTCCCTTGGCATCCTCGATTTTTTTTATGACATACGCCTTACGCATTTTACCTTCATTGGGAAAGGAAGTGTATGCCGCAGTGAGATCCGTAAGAGTTGTTTCAAATGAACCTAAAACAGTGGAAGGATAATCCGGAATGTTATCACCTAAACCCATAGACTTGGCGAGACTCACCACGCGTCCAAATCCTGCGTTTTGGGCTACGCGAACGGTCATGGTATTACGAGAGTGGACTAACCCCAATCCCGCGGGTTGTAGACCCTTATGCTGCCCGTCGGAATTTTCGGGGCGCCAGTTTTTATAACTCCGCCCTAGCTCACCGGGTTGAATCGGGCCATCATCAACCATGCTTTCTGGATTTAATCCACTTTCAAACGCCAATGCATACACAAAAGGTTTAAACGTCGATCCGACCTGACGCCGTGCTTGGGTCGCTCGATTATATTTGCTATCGTCATAATCCCTACCCCCGACCATAGCTAATATCCCACCGGTTTTATTATCGATGGCAATGAGTGCTCCTTGAAGGTATTTCGTCTTCCCATTTGATTCCTTATCGGGCTCCCCCTTTTTCTTCGTGTGCTTAAAACCTTTTCGATTTTCAACTGAGTTCAGAAACTCATTCAGAGTTTTCTCAGCGCCCTCTTGAAGCTTGGGCTCAATAGTGGTAAATATCTTGAGGCCACCTAAATCGATTTGATCGTCGTCAATGAGGCTTGAAACTTCATGTCGAATCACATCAATGGCATAGTTTTCTTCAAACGGAAATGCACGTTTGCGCGCTAAGGTGATGACCTCTTTTTTGGCTTCTTCGGCATGATGCGCAGAGATAATTTCATACTTCACCAAAGAATTGAGCACTTCATCCCGCTCATGGATCGATTTTTCAAGATTCTTGAACGGAGAGTACACGTTAGGACTTTTGATCAGACCAGCTAAGAGAGCTCCTTCTGAAAGGGTCAAGTTCTCAGCGTTTTTTCCAAAATAAAATTGAGAAGCGGTTTCGATCCCCCAGACTCCTGATCCAAAATATATCCGGTTTACATAAAATTCTAGGATTTGCTCTTTTGAATAATGCTTTTCAATCCGCCATGCCAGAAACACCTCAAGAATCTTGCGTCTATACGATTTATCCCGAAGATCAAAACTGTTACGAGCAAGTTGCTGAGTTAACGTGCTACCACCTTCGCGAATAGATCCGCTCTTTACGTTCCTTACAAGGGCCCGGGCCGTACCATAAAAATCGACACCCCCATGTTTGTGAAACCGACGATCTTCACGACCGAGTAAGGCATTTTTGAAATTGGGCGATACTTTACCTAAGGGTACCACCACCCGATTTTCGCCTCCCATCCGGCTATACATCTTACCCGAGTTGTCATAAACAAATGAACGCTCAGGTATTATACCGACCTCTTTCATATCATACGTGGCGGCTTTTCCAGAATAGTAAATGATGCTTACAGCTACTACAGCGAATACCACAAAGGCACTGATCGCTAGGGGCAAAAGTACATACTTTTTCAACCAAATTTTGCGATCAGGGTTCATCTTCCCATAGAATAGAATAAATCGTGCCAAGGCGGGGTAAGGCAACAAATTCAGGTTAAATTGTTCAATTTCAATCCGGTGAGATGAAAGGAGGGAACTAGTGATATACTTTTTTTGTTTCTGCCACTGGCGCACACGTTCATTTTTGAGTACATTCCCAGCATGCCAAAACGCTCGCGCCTCCGTTCTTTCAATGATTCCTCTACTCCTTGGTGGATGTGGGGTCTTCTGTGTATGTCTATCGTTGGATCAACTTACTACTTTTATACCCGTGGCTACCTCGACTTCTCCAGTAAACCGGCACCCAAGCCAACCTCAGTCACCCATCAAAAGGTAACAGCTAAACCGAAAAAGCCTGAGGTGTACGCCACGCCAAAAGCGACCGCTCCATTACCTGTTCCAACAAAAAAATCTCTGACTATTTCTACTCAACTTATCGCTCGCGCCTCGTCACCCCTCATTTTTCAGCCCGAAAATATAGACCCTCCTTCAAACGTGATTAAGGTGGCTTCTCATACTCCGATTCCTGTGGAGGACGATGTCCTGATTGATCCATCACCCACAAATATCAATCCTCCTCAATCCGGTTCCAACGCCTTTGAGGAAATCTCTCAACCGTTTATTCCGTAAAGCCCCTCTACCTC